>JBKPDN010000223.1:0-19382 GCA_046727875.1 Actinomycetota bacterium
GTGCTGCACGAGCTGCAGCGCTTCGGCGATCGCGAACGCGACGACCGGCACGAGGACCGGCCAGGCAGCCAGTACCCGGAGCGCGATCGGCTGCTCGCGTGGTGCCGTGCTCACCCGGTGAACGTGCGCATAGGCGACGAAGAGATCCGACGGTAGGGCCGTGGGGCTAGGTGGAATCGAACCACCGACCTCATCCTTATCAGGGATGCGCTCTAACCGGCTGAGCTATAGCCCCGAGGAGCACAGGAGGGTACCAGCGGCGTTCGCCCGGAGGACCGCCGAATCGCGCAGTCAGCGCTTGCCCGGCGCGTCCTCCTGAATGACCGTCACCTCGATGCCGCCGAAGAGCTCGGAGAACAGGTTGTAGAACGCGCACGCCAACACTGTCGCAACCACCTGGATGGCGACGAGAACCAGCCCGACGAGGATCGTGCCGCGCAACATACCCGCCGACAGGAACTTGAAGTCCTTCGACGACAGGAGGTCGCCGATGAACTTCTCGACGCTGCCGATCACGCCGAACGCGTCGGCGATCAGCCACAGGAACACGATCGACGTCACGATGACGGCCATCTCGCAGACGTAGAAGCACAGCGAGATCTTCAACGCCGACCACAGGTCGATCTTCTTGATGGTGTGACGGACCCGGCGGGGCGCCCGCGGGCCAGGAACAGGAGCGGCGCGTTGCCTGGCCGGGCGCGAGGCGCGTGCGGGCGGAGCTTCCGGCTCCGGTGCGGCCCGACGTGCCGCGCCGCCGTCCTGCGACGGGGCGGGCGGCGCCGGGGCGCGAGCCGTCCGAGCAGACGGGCTCTGGCGTTCGCCGCGCGTCGGATTGGCCTGGGCGCGTCGCGACCGCCGCGGCTCCATGTCTTCAGGACTGGCGCTCATGCGGTAGCGAGGTCCTCTCCGTCGTCGGCTTCGAGCACGGGGGCCACAGCGACGACGCTCTCTCCCTCGCCGAGGCGGGCAACACGCACTCCGGTGGCGTCGCGGCCCTGCGCCGAGATCTCCCTGGCTCCCATGCGGATGATATTGCCCGCCGACGAGAAGACCAAGATCTCGTCGGTGTCGTTGACACAGAAGGCTCCCACAACGCCGACCCGGGCGGCAGTCACCTTCATCCCCCTCACGCCCTGCCCACCCCGGTTCTGCGGCTTGAACAGGTCGAGCTTGGTCCGCTTGCCGTGCCCGCTCGAGCTCACGAACAGCATCACGGCGCCTCGGCGGGCGACATCGCAGCCGACGACGCCGTCATCGCGGCTCTTGAGCTTCATGCCCCGAACGCCGGCGGAGTCGCGTCCCATGGCGCGCACACCGCTCTCGGCAAAGCGGATGGTCATGCCCTGACGAGAGACCATGACGATGTCGTTGCGTCCGGTGGTCTGGATCACCTTGACCAACTCGTCGTTGCCCTGCAGGTTGATCGCTTTCAGGCCGCTGCGGATGGACGAGTCGAACTCGGCCATCTTCGTCTTCTTGACGATGCCGTTCTTCGTCGCGAAGAACAGGTAGGCGCCGTCCTCGTACGTGCGGGTGTCGATGATCGCCTGGATCTGCTCCCCCTGGTTCAGCGACACGAGGTTGACGAGAGCAGTGCCGCGCGCCGTGCGGTCCTTCATCGGGATCTCGTGGGCGCGGAGGCGGTATACCCGCCCGCGGTTGGAAAAAAACAGCAGATAGGAGTGGGCGGTCGTGAGCAGAAGGTGCGCGACGTAGTCGTCGTCGCGGAGGTTGCCGCCCTTCACGCCCCTGCCACCCCTTCCTTGGCGCCGGAACGTGTCGGCGGCGACGGTCTTGACGTAACCCTTCCTCGACAGGACGACGATCACCTCTTCGTCCTCGATCAGGTCGAGGACGTCCATCTCGCCGGTGTCGGCAGTGATGCGCGTCCTGCGGTCGGTGCCGTACCTGTCGCGCAGCTCTCCCAACTCGTTCTTGATGACCGTGCGGAGCTTCTTCTTGCTGCGCAGGATCGACTCCAGCTCCTTGATGCGCTCCTGGAGCTCGGCGAGCTCGTCGCGGAGCTTCTTGCCCTCGAGCTGGGTCAGCCGGCGGAGCTGCATGTCGAGGATGAAGTTCGCCTGGATCTCGGTGAAGTCGAACGGGTTCGCCATCAGGCCTGCGCGGGCCGCGTCGACGTCGGCCGCGCCGCGGACGAGCTCGATGACCGCGTCGATCATGTCGAGGGCGCGGACGAGTCCCTCGACGATGTGCTCGCGGCGGCGGGCTTCGTCGATGCGGTATTGCGTCCGCCGTGTCACCACTTCCATCTGGTGCGCGACGTAGACGAGCACCGCCTGCGACAGGTTCAGAAGCTTCGGCACACCGTCGACCAGGGCCAGCATGTTCACCGGGAAGCTCGTCTGCATCGGCGTGTGCTTGTAGAGCTGGTTCAGGACGACCTGGGGATTGGCGTCTCGCCGTAGCTCGATCACGAGGCGGGTCGTGTCACCGGCCGACTCGTTGCGGACGTCCTTGACACCTTCGACCTTGCGCTCGTTCACGAGCTCGGCGATCTTCTGGCCGATGACCTCGACCGAAGTCTGGAACGGCACCTCGGTCACGAGGATGCGCGTCTCGCCGCGCCGCCCTTCCTCGATGTCGGTGACGGCGCGCATCTTGATCGACCCGCGCCCGGTCCGATAGGCGTCCTTGATGCCATCGCGGCCGAGGATGAGCGCGCCGGTCGGGAAGTCCGGCCCCTTCACGAACTTCATCAAGTCGTTGGGCTTCGCGTCCGGGTTGTCGAGCACGTGCACGCACGCGTCGATGACCTCGTTGAGGTTGTGCGGCGGGATGTTCGTCGCCATGCCGACGGCGATACCCCCGCCCCCGTTGACCAGCAGGTTCGGGAACCTCGCCGGGAGCACGGACGGCTCCTGGTTCTGACCGTCGTACGTCTCGGCGAGATCGACGGTGTTCTCCTCGATCTCGCCGATGAGCTCCATGGCCAGCGGCGCGAGACGAGCCTCGGTGTAGCGCTGCGCGGCCGGGCTGTCGTTCGGGTCGGGCGAGCCGAAGTTGCCGTGACCGTCGATGAGCGGATTACGCAGCGAGAACTCCTGGGCCATGCGAGCGAGCGCGTCGTAGATGGCTTCACCGGCATGGGGGTGGTACACGCCCATGACGTGTCCGACGGCTTGCGCCGACTTCTGGTGCTTGCGATCGGGTCGCAGCCCTTGCTCGTACATCCCGTAGATGATTCGGCGCTGCACCGGCTTCAAACCGTCGCGCGCGTCGGGAAGCGCACGAGCGGTGATGACTGACATCGCGTAGTCCAGGAAGGAGCGTTCCATCTCCTCCTGGATCTCGATGGGCTCGACATTGCCGAGCGTCTGCTGGCCGTCGTCAGGCATGGCGGACTTTCTTCCCGGTGTCGCTAGATGTCGAGGAAGCGCACGTCTTTGGCGTTCGCCTGGATGAAGTGACGACGGGTCTCCGCGTCGTCACCCATGAGCCGGGAGAAGATCTCGTCGGCGATCGCGGCGTCCTCGACCGAGACCTGGAGCAGGCTTCGGGTCGCCGGGTCCATGGTGGTGACCTTCAGCTCCTCCCAGTCCATCTCGCCGAGACCCTTGAACCGCAGGACTTCGTACTTGCGGCCTTCATGCGCGGCATCGAAGTCGCGCAGCACCGCGTCATCCTTCAGGTAGAAGCGCTCTTTGCCGATGTCGACGCGATACAGCGGTGGCTGGGCAATGTAGATGTATCCGTTCTTCAGCATGTCGGGGAGTTGCCGGAAGAAGAACGTGAGCAAGAGCGTGCGGATGTGCGCGCCGTCGACGTCGGCGTCGGCGAGGAGGATCACACGGTGGTACCGCACCTTCTCGTTGTCGAAGGCCTCGCCGGTTCCGCTCCCGATCGCGGTGACCAACGACTGGACTTCCTCGTTCTTGAGTAGTCGGTCGATGCGGGCGCGCTCGACGTTGAGGATCTTCCCCCGGATCGGGAGGATCGCCTGGAAGCTCGAGTCGCGCGCCCGCTTGGCGCTGCCGCCGGCGCTGTCGCCCTCGACGATGAAGAGCTCGGATTCCGCCGGGTTCTTCGACGAGCAGTCAGCCAGCTTGCCGGGCATCGCCGCTGATTCGAGCAGCGACTTGCGGCGCGTGAGGTCGCGCGCTTGGCGGGCTGCGAGCCGCGCCCGGGCCGCCTGCGTCGACTTGTTGAGGACGTGGCGCGCCTCGGACGGATGCTCCTCGAGCCAGTCGCCGAGCTTCTCGTTGGTCGCCTTCTCGACCGCCGACCGCATTTCGGTGTTGCCGAGCTTGGCCTTCGTCTGACCCTCGAACTGCGGGTTGCGCAGACGGACCGACACGATCGCGGTGAGGCCCTCGCGGATGTCCTCGCCGAGGAGCGAGACGTCCTTGTCCTTCACCATGCCCTTGGCGCGCGCGTACTTGTTGACCGCGTTCGTGAGCGCCTTCTTGAAACCCTCCTCGTGCATGCCACCCTCGGTGGTCGCGATGTTGTTCGCGAAGGAATGCAGGCCTTCGTAGAAGCCATTGTTCCATTGCATCGCGATCTCGACTTCACCCGCCGCGCTCTTGTCTTCCAGTGAGATCACGCGCTTGAACAATGGCTCTTTCGACGCGTTGAGGTGCTTGACGAAGTCGACGAGGCCGCCGTTGTACTTGTAGGTCTGCTCGAGCTTCGGGTCAGTGCGCTCGTCGGTGAAACGGATCTCGAGACCCTTGTTGAGGAATGCCATCTCGCGCAGGCGCTCGAGCAGTGTCTGCGCGCGGAACTCGGTGTCCTCGAAGATCGTCGCGTCCGGCCAGAACGTGATGATCGATCCGCGCTGCTTCGACGCTTTGACTCGCCTGAGCTTGCCTTGCGGCTTCCCGCCCTTCGCGAACTCCTGCACCCACTTGCCGCCATCACGATGGATCTCGACCTCGAGCCGGCTCGACAACGCGTTCACGACGGATACGCCGACACCATGCAACCCGCCGGAGATTTTGTAGCCGTCGCCGCCGAACTTCGCGCCCGCGTGCAGGGTGGTCATGATGACCTCGGCCGCCGACTTGTTGCGATACTCGCGATGATTGTCGACCGGGATGCCGCGACCGTCGTCGGCGACGCGGCACCCGCCGTCGGCGAGCAGCGTCACGTCGATGCGCGTTGCTTCGCCGGCCATCGCCTCGTCGACCGAGTTGTCGACGACCTCGTACACCAGGTGATGCAGACCCGACGGGCCGGTCGATCCGATGTACATGCCAGGGCGCTCGCGCACGGGCTCGAGGCCCTTGAGCACGGTGATGTCCTTGGCCGTATACGCCACGCGCGACGCCTTTCCGGTCTGGGTCGAGGGGGACAGGACGCTGCCCCGACGAGGGGGGTGAAATCCTGCAAAAGCCCTGGTCAGGACCCCTAAATGCTTGTTCTCAGTCTACCAGACGACCTACGCCCGGCCGTTGAATCCGGACGCGAATTTCGCGCACGACGCCCGCGCCGACCAAGACCGCGGCGCGCTCGACGAGGTCGGCCGCGAGATAACGCAACTGGGTGCCGCGGGGGGCCGTGTCGACGGTGACGGCAAGCACTCCGTCGTGGAGCGAACGCAGTTCGCAGTGCGAAGCCAAGTCGCGGCCCACTAAGTCCCGCCACTCAGCGATGAGGGTGGCGAGCGCGTCCGGCTCGGGCAGGCCGAGGTCCGCACTCACCTCCGCCAGGGAGTCGCGCAACGGACGGGGCCCATCGGCCTCGTTGCCGCCGCGCCGCGTCACGCCGCCTCCTCGACTCGCCCGTCGCGCACGCGCAGCCGACGCTCCGGATCGATCGCACCGGGCACAGCCGACGCCGTCGTGATGAGGGTCTGGCCGTTGGGAAGCTCGGCGACGAGCGCGTCGCCGCGCGCCGGATCGAGCTCGCTGAAGACGTCGTCCAAGAGCAAGACCGGCTCCGTGCCGACAACCTCGGCGCATACCCGGTGACCCGCGAGCCGGAGGCCGAGGGCGAGTGTCCGCTGCTCACCCTGCGACGCGTGGGTCCGGGCATCGAGACCAGCCAGGCGTAGCCGCCACTCGTCGCGATGCGGGCCCACCAGGGTGACGCCGCGCTCGAGCTCGGCGGCGCGCCGGCCGGCGAGCGCGATGCGTACGAGCTCCTCGACGTCATCCGCTGCGGGAGTCACGCTCCTTTCCGCCCACTCCGCTTCATAGGCGGCGTCGACGTCGTCGGTCTCCCCCGCCAACGCTTGGTACGCGGCGCGCACCGCAGGGACCAGTCGCGCCGCCAATCGCAGCCGCCCGCGTACGAGCTCGCTGCCGGACCGGACCAGCTGGTCGTCGAAGACCACGAGTGTCGACTCGCCGTCCGGTCCGCGCGCACCCTGACGCAGGAGTGCGTTGCGTTGTTTCAAGACGCGCTCGTAGTCGGCGCGGATCGCGTCGTACCGCGGAGCGACCGCGACGAGGAGATCGTCGAGGTACGCGCGTCGTTCTGCAGGTCCGCCCTTGACGAGTTGTAAGTCGTCCGGCGCGAACACGGTCACGCGCACGAGCCCGAGTAAATCACGCGCACGCGCGAGCGGATGGCGATTCAAGCGCACGCGATTCCGACCCACCGCGCGGATCTCTGCTTCCAGGAGCTGTTCGCGATCCGACTCGTGCACCTCGACGCGTACGTATGCCGCGTCGGCACCCGATCGCACCAGCGCCGCGTCCGGCACGCCGCGGAACGAACGGGTCGTCGCCGCCCATGCCAACGCCTCGAGCAAGCTCGTCTTGCCCTCACCGTTCGAGCCCGACACCACCGTCACACCGGCAGGGAACGTCAAATCCACCGACGAGTAACACCGGAAGTCGGTGAGCGCGAGGCGTGCCACGACGCTCACGATGCCGCCCGCAGCCGGCTACGAGATGCGGACGGGCATGAGGAGATACAGGAAGTCGGCGCTGTCAGTCCCCTTGAGGACCGCGGGCTTCAACGGATCGATCGACTCGACCGTGATCTCCGAACCCGACGCGGCATCAATCCCTTCTAACAAGAACTGGGAATTGAAGGCCACCGTCAGATCGCCGCCTTCGTACTTTGCCTCCACCACCTCATGGGCCTCACCGACGTCCTGGGCCACTGCCGACAACTCCAGCCCCTCGGCTGTCATCGCCAGGCGGATGGGCGCGGTGTCCCGGCCCTGACCCACGAGGCGCACGCGGTTGATCGCAGCACTCAGCTGGTCGCGAGCAACCGTGAGCTTGTTCGGATACCCGCCTGGGATCAGCTGCTCGTAGTTCGGGAAGTCACCCTCGATCAGACGGGTCGTCACCGAGATTCGCCCGACCCGGAATACGACCTCGCGCTCCGCTAGCACGACCTCGATCTCCTCCTCGCCGAGGAGCCGCTGTACCTCTCCCAGGCCCTTCCCGGCGACGAGGACCTTCTGGCCCTCGGGCAGCATGCTGACGCCCTGGAGGTCCCGGACCGCAAGCCGGTACGAGTCCGTCGCCACCAGCCGTAGACCGGCTGCCGACGAAGCAAGGAGCACCCCGGTGAGGATGGGCCGGGCATCGTCCCGGGACGCAGCAGGAACGACCTGCCGGAGCGCCTCGGTCAGGGCGCCGGCCGCGACCTTCACCCCGGCGCCGGCCGGCTCGGTCAACCGGGGAAAATCAGCCGCCGAGAGGGTACGCAACGACGTCCGGAACCGACCCGCCTCGACCCGCGCCTCGTCGTCAGTGAACTCGACCGTCACCGTGCCCGGATCGAGCTTGTGCACGATCTCCGAGAACAACCGCGCCGGCACCACCGAGCTCCCCTCATCCTCGGTATCGGCCGGAGCCTCCACCCGGATCGTGAGCTCGAGGTCCGACCCGACCAGCTCGACACCCCCATCGGTAGGAGACACACGCAGTCCCGACAGGACCGGCAATGCGCCAGTACGGGAGGCCACCGCCCGCTGTGCGACCGCAATGGCGTCGGCGAGGGTGTCCCGTTCGCAGCGGAACTTCACCGGCAACCTCCTCTTCGTTGTGGTTTGTGGTCCCTGTCTTTATCTACAGGGAGGGATTTCTCTTGATAGCTGTTGTAGTAGGCCGTGTGGATTGTGGACAGGGGATTGTTTGCGCAGGTGAGAGGGCAGTTGGCCCGGCGCCGGTTGTCCACCGGGATCCCTCGACGGGAGGTTTAGGGAGAGAGTTTTACCCAGGCCAGTCCCCACAAACGCGCTCGGTATCCCCAGTTATCCACAGGGTTATCCACCGGTGCCGAGCTTGATCCGGGCGATGAGCTCGTTCACCTGGTCGAAGGTCGTGTGCCGTTCGTTCATTTGCTGCTTGATCTTCTCGACGGCGTACATGACCGTCGTGTGATCGCGCCCACCGAACTCTTTGGCGATCTGCGGGTAGCTGTAGCCGGTGAGCTCCCGCATGACGTACATGCCGATCTGACGAGCGGTGACGAGCGGCCGGCGGCGGCTCTTCCCGCACAGGTCTTCGACGGTCCAGCCGAACATCTTGGCCGTCTCGTCGAGGATCAGTTGCGGGGTGATCTCGCGGGGCTGGGCGGGAGACAGAAGGTCAGCGAGGACCTGGTGGGCGATCTCGTCGGTGAGGGGCGCGTCGTTCAGGGCCCGGTAGGCGTTCACGCGAAGGAGTGCGCCCTCGAGCTCCCGGACGTTGTCGTGGATGTTGCCCGCGATGAACGCAAAGACCTCATCGGGGATCCCGTCGAGATGCTCGGCCTCGGCCTTCTTGCGGAGAATGGCGAGGCGGGTCTCGAACTCGGGAACCTGCACATCGGTGATGAGGCCCCACTCGAACCGGCTCCGGAGGCGATCCTCGAGGGCCTTGATCGACTTCGGCGG
Source organism: Actinomycetota bacterium (assembly GCA_046727875.1). Classification (GTDB taxonomy): domain Bacteria; phylum Actinomycetota; class Acidimicrobiia; order IMCC26256; family JACDBD01; genus JALZAA01. Next base: position 8,804 of record JBKPDN010000223.1, read on the forward strand.
TCGGTCCGAGGAGATGACGATTTGACCGTCTTCGTTGTGCAGCTGGTTGAACGTGTGGAAGAACTCCTCCTGGAGCTCCTGGGTGCGCTCGAGGAATTGGATGTCGTCGATGAGGAGTACGTCGAGGTCGCGGTACCTGCGCTTGAACTCCGGCATGGATTTCGCCCGGATAGCGTCCACGAACTCGTTCATGAACGTCTCGGTGGAGACGTATCGGACCCGCTTGTTGCGGAAGACAGCCTTGACGTGGTGGCCGATGGCGTGCAGCAGGTGGGTCTTGCCCAGGCCGGCGGCGCCGTAGATGAACAGCGGGTTGTAGGACCGAGCCGGTGCCTCCGCGACGGACAGTGCGGCGGCGTGGGCGAACCGGTTGGAGGCGCCGATCACGAACTGGTCAAAGGTGTAGCGGGGGTTCAGACCGCCGGAGGCCCAGAGCCGGGAAGGCTCGCCGCTGGTGGCGACGGTGGGCCCAGAGGCGTTGCTGAGGGGCGGCGCAACCGCCCGAGGCGGCGACGCGACGGCCTCGTCGAGGCGGGTGTCGGTCTCGACCGTCAGCTCCACCCGGAGCTGCTGGCCGGTGACGTCGCGGAGTGTGTCGGCGAGCATCCCCGTGTAGCTCGATCGGATGCGGTCCGCCGCAAGCGAGCTCGGGACCGCGAGCGTGAGGACGTCGTCGCTGAGACTGAGCGCACGGACGCCCTGGAACCACAATCCCCAGGTGTTCGGAGCAAGCTGGGAGCGGAGAGCGGTTGCGCCGTGCTCCCAGATTTCGGCGGCTGTGACACCGCGCTCGTATTCCACAGAAGCGTCCACAGGTGTGGAGAACGTTCCTATCGGGCTACCCGGAGATAGCCGGCTGCCGGCGAACTGGTTCGGCCTGATCGTCCGGGGAAGTTCGCCTCCGAGGCCGTGACGTCGGCGAGGAAGCCGAACGTAGCACCGCGCTTTCGCAGCAAACAAGGGTCGCGTGGCATGTGTCGCGCGGCGCACCGCCGGCCGCGTTGCGGTCGTTTCGCAAGGCGCCGTACACTGGGTCGTTCGCCCGACTGCAGCGGCCCCCGACCTCGGGTCCCCCGGGCGAACCTTCGCGAGGAGGCCATGCGTGAAGCGGACGTTCCAGCCGAACAACAGAAGGCGCAAGAAGCGCCACGGTTTCCGGGCCCGAATGCGTTCCCGCGGGGGTCGGGCCGTGCTGAAGGCCCGGCGCCAGCGCGGCCGCACGCGGCTCTCGGCCTGATCCGGCGCGTCCGCGATCGTGCGACGTTCTCCGCCCTTGCCCGGGCGGAACGCCACGTCCGGCGCCCCGTCACAGTTCGTTTCATTCGTGGCGGGGACGCCTCCCCACCGCGGGTCGCCTACGCCGTCGGCGCCGCCGGCGGTGCCGTGGCGCGGAACCGAGTCCGACGCCGGCTCCGGGCCGCGGTGGCGAGAGCGGAGGACGGCTTGGTTCCCGGCGGCGCCTACCTGGTGTCAGCGGGCCGGGAGGCTCTCATGATGCCCTTCTCCGTGCTGGCGGACACGGTGTCGGAGCTGGTCGATGCGGCTGGTGGGCAGGGATGAGCGCCGTCATCGAGGCCCCGCCCGCCGCACCCTCGATCCTCGCCCGGCTTCTGATGCTGCCGATCCGGGGGTGGCGCCTCGTCAGCGTGCACCTGACGCCGCGCTGCCGGTTCCACCCGTCGTGCTCCGCCTACGCGCTCGAGGCCCTCGAGCGTCACGGCGCGCTCCGGGGGACGTCGCTGGCGATGCGGCGGCTGGCGCGCTGTCATCCCTGGGGTGGCGGCGGTCTCGACCCCGTCCCCCCGAACACACGTTCGCTTGAGGAGAGCAGGCTGACCGATGCTTGATCCCATCTACAACGCCTTCGGCTCCGCGCTGGCGTTCTTCTACGCCGTCGTCCCGAACGAGGGCGTGGCGATCATCTTGCTGACGGTGGCGGTGATGCTCGTCCTGTTCCCGCTCACCGCGAAGTCGGCGCGCTCGATGCTGGCGATGCAGCGGCTGCAGCCCGAGATCAAGAAGCTCCAGGCGAAGCACAAGGGCGACCGCCAGAAGCTCAACGAAGAGATGATGAAGCTCTACCAGGAGCACAAGGTCAACCCGCTCGGCGGGTGCCTGCCGCTCGTGGTGCAGATGCCGGTCTTCATCGCGCTCTTCCACGTGCTGCGCTCGCCGCTCAGCAGCGTGCCCGCGGGCTCCTCGCTGTACAGGGCGCTCGTGGCAGCAAAGCCCGGTGGGCTCACGTTCCTCGGCATGGACCTGTCGGTCAAAGCGACCGACAGCCACGCCGACATCGCGACCGCGCTGCCGTACTACGTCCTCGTTGGCCTGGTGGTGTTCATCGGATACCTGCAGTCGCGCCAGACCGCTCGCAACACGCCGCCCGGTGCCAACACGCAGATGATGATGATCGGAAAGGTGCTGCCGATCGCGTTCGGCGTGTTCTCGCTCTACTTCCCCGCCGGCCTGGTGCTGTACTTCCTGACCTCGAACCTGTGGCGGCTCGGTCAGCAGGAGCTGATCATGCGGAAGGTCGCACCGCGGGATCACCTCAGGAAGGACAAGGCGATCGATGCCAAGAGCTCGACCGCCAAGACCGAAGGAGCCGAACCGGTACAGGCCGCGGAGATCGAGGCAGCAGAGCCGGCCGAGTCGGTGGAGGCCGAAGAGCCGGCCGCGGTGGAGCCGGCAAAGCCGGCAAAAGCGGCTCGCCCAGCCAAGGCGGCGGCGGCAGAGCCGCGGCAAAGTCCCCTGGGTGCGCTCCGAGGCCTGTTCCGCCCGCCCGCCGATGGTGCGGGGGACGGCGCCAACAACGCGCCGGCGCCGAAGCCGTCGGCGGCCAAGCAGCCGGCGGGCCAACGCGGCGGGTCGAGCCGCGCCGGGCAGAGCCGGCGCCGCCGCCGGAGGAGCAGCAACAAGAAGCGGAAGCGGTAGATGGAATGGGTCGAGACGACCGGACGCACGATCGAAGCGGCGCTTGACACGGCCCTCGACGAGCTGGGGGTCGACGAGAACGACGTCGAGTACGAGGTCCTTGCCCGGCCGCGGGGCGGGCTGCTCGGGCGGTTCGGCGGCGAGGCGAGGATCCGGGCCCGGGTAAAGCCGATCTCCCGGGAGAAGCCTGGGGAAGCTAGGCGTCGGTCCCGGCGGCAGCGTCCGGCGTCGTCGGGTGGCCGCCCGGGCGAGAGCGAAGACAGCTCGGAAGGCAGTGCGGGGCAACGGCCGGGAGGCGGGCGAAGGCGCCGGCGCGGGCGGGGGGGAAGGGGCGGCCGAAACGATGGGGCGCCCAGGGAGAAGGAGCGGGAAGAGACAGTGGACGAGCAACCGGATATGCCGATCGACGAGCAGGTCGACCAGGCCGTGGAGTTCACTCGCGGGCTGGTCGAGGCGTTTGGCGCCAAGGCCGCGGTCGACAGCCATCTCGAGGACGAGGACACGGTTCTCGTCGACGTGACCGGTGACAACCTCGGGCTGCTGGTGGGGCCGCGGGGCGCAACACTGGCGGCGATCGAAGAGCTCGTGCGGACGGTCGTCCAGCGCCAGACAGGCGGTCACGGGGTGCGGGTCCACGTCGACGTGGGCGGGTACCGGGCGAAGCGGCGGGAGGCGCTGGCCGAGTTCGCCCGCCAGCTCGCCGAGCGGGTTCGGGACGAGGACGCGGAGCAGGCGTTGGAGCCCATGTCGGCATCGGACCGCAAGGTCGTGCACGACGTGGTCGCCGAGATGGAGGGCGTGTCCACGACGTCGGAAGGCGAGGAGCCTCGCCGCCGAGTCGTGATCCGGCCAGGCTGATCGGCGGCGAGCGGTGCTCGCCCCGGAGGCTCGGCGTCAGCTGACCCAGGTGCTCGAGCGCGCCCGCGGGCGCGGGGCGCTCGGCGCCGTTCCCGTCGAGGACCATCTTCAGCACGGAGAGGCGTTCGCAGACGCGGTGGGCGGGGATTTCGCGGGACGCCTCCTGGATCTCGGGTCGGGCGCCGGCGTGCCGGGCTTGATCCTCCTATTGCTGTGGCCGGAAGCAACCGGCACGCTGCTGGAGTCCCAGCGGCGCCGATGCATCCTTCTTGAGACGGCTGCCCGCGACCTCGGCGTGGACAACCGGACCATGGTGTCGTGCGGCCGCGCGGAGGAGCTTGCCCGTCGGCCGGGTCTGCGGGGTGAACACGACCTCGTGGTCGCTCGGGCGTTCGGGGGGCCGGCAACGACCGCGGAGTGCGCCGTCGGGTTCCTGCGCGCAGGGGGCAGGCTGGTGGTGAGCGAGCCACCGGGGAAGTCCGACCCCAACCGCTGGCCGGCGAACGGGCTGGCTGAGCTCGGGCTCGTGGGCCCGGATCTGACCGGTGGCCCCGGCGCCAGCTTCGCAATCCTCACGCAGGACGAGCCGGCGGCGACGCGCTGGCCCCGGCGGGCGGGTGTCCCCGGGAAGCGGCCACTCTGGCGGTAGACCGGTACCCGGCGACCCGGCGATGTCCGGATTGCACCGTGTGCCGAGTTGTTTGTCGTGAAACGTCGACCCGAAGCGGATTCCCTGATTGCCCGGGGAATCTGCCCGCACGATCGTCCCAATGGTCCGATTTCGCCGTTTCGACGGACGCGGAGCCGGTGGATTTCCAACATCTCCAACAATCCCTTGACCACGGCGAAGACCGTCGGGTTCAATGGGACCTTGCGCGCCGGGTACGTCGAGAGGAACTGCAAGACATGGGCCGGGTTGACGAAGACGTGAAGCGTCGCGGCCGAGAGGCACTGGCGTCGTTGCGCCGAGGGTCACCCGAGCGGACTGCTCGCCCCAGCGCCGAAGCCAAGGCCGAGATCGCGGCATCCGACGACGCGGACAGCCCGATCGAGCTCCCGGCCTTCGATCCGCCCCCGATCCAAGGCGCCGACGCGCCCACCCGCCAGCTGCTGGCCCGCGCCGCCGAGGACCCTGGACCGCTGCTTCTCCCGTCGGTGCTCGCGATCGCCAACCAGAAAGGCGGCGTGGGCAAGACGACGACGGCCGTGAACCTCGGCGCCGCGCTCGCCGAAGAGGGCTACCGCGTCCTGGTGGTGGACCTCGATCCCCAGAGCAACGCGACCACTGGTCTCGGCCTCAGCGCCCGCGACCTCGGGTCCTCCGTCTACGACGTGGTCATGAACGACACCGCCATCGACGACTGCATCGAGCCGACGAGCCTGAAGAACCTCTTCGTGGCGCCGGCGACCATCGACCTGGCGGGAGCCGAGATCGAGCTGGTGCCGGCGATGAGCCGCGAGCTCAAGCTGCGCCGCGCCATCGACGAGGTGCGTGAGGATTACGACGTCGTCCTCATCGACTGCCCCCCGTCCCTCGGGCTGTTGACGGTCAACGGCCTGGCGGCCGCCGACGGCGTGGTCGTGCCGATCCAGTGTGAGTACTACGCGCTCGAAGGGTTGGGGCAGCTGCTTCGCAATGTCGGTCTCGTCCGTTCCAACCTGAACCCGATCCTCGACGTGCGGGGGATCGTGCTCACCATGTACGACGGTCGCACGAGGCTCGCCGACCAGGTGGTCGACGAGGTTCGGTCGCACTTCGGTAGGCGCGTATACGAGACAGTCGTTCCCCGAACGGTGCGGCTCTCCGAGGCGCCGTCGTTCGGGCAGCCCATCATCGTGTTCGATTCGACGTCCCGTGGGGCCAAGGCCTATCGGGAGCTCGCGAAAGAGGTGTGCCGTGACGCGAAAAGGCGGCCTGGGTAAAGGGCTCGGAGCGCTGATCCCGCCGGGCGGCAGCGAGAGCGCGGCCGGGGGTTACCAGGAATTGCCAGTTTCGGCGATTCGGCCCAACCGCTATCAGCCGCGCGAGCACTTCGGTGAGGAGTCGCTCGGCGCGCTGGCCGATTCGATCCGCGAGGTCGGGGTGCTGCAGCCGGTGCTTGTGCGGCCGGTCGACGACGGATACGAGCTCATCGCGGGCGAGCGACGCTGGCGTGCGGCGCGGCGCGTCGGGCTCCAGGCAATCCCCGCGCTCGTGCGCACCACCGACGACGCGTCGGCGCTCGAGCAGGCGCTGGTCGAGAACGTCCACCGTGCCGACCTCAACGCGCTCGAGGAGGCCGCCGCGTACCAACAGTTGATCGAGGATTTCCACCTGACGCACGAGCAGGTCGCGGCGCGCGTCGGACGAAGCCGGGTTGCCATCACGAACACGCTGCGCCTGCTCCAGCTGCCGCCCGCGATCCAGCGAATGATCCAGGACGACGCGCTCAAGGAGGGTCACGCGCGCGCACTGCTCGGCACGCCCGACCGAGGCTTCCAGGAGCAGCTCGCGCAGCGCGCGGTCAAGGAGGGTCTGTCGGTGCGCGCGGTCGAGGAGGCGATCCGGGCGCACACCGGGGAGCCCGAGCGCCGGGACCCGGCGCCGGCGACTTCGAAGACCGGCCAGCTTCGCCCGGCGGGGCTGCTCGAGCTCGAGGAGTTGCTCGGCGACTATCTCGAGACCCGCGTCAAGATCACGGTCGGCGGCAAGCAGGGCAAGATCACCGTCGACTTCGCCGACCTCGAGGACCTCGAGCGGCTCTACCGGGTCGTCACCGAGGGCCCGCCCGCGCGCGCCGCCGGCACCGGCTGAGCGACGCGCCCTTCCGCACGGATCGTCAACCGGGGGTTGACGACTCCGGCGGCGTCAACCTAGGGTTGACCGATGGCGCCGGCTCCTTTGCTCAATGAGCTCATCCAAGCCGTTCACGACCGCAGCCCCGACAGGGACGCGTTGGCCCGTGTGGCGGCGGCGTCGGAGGTGTCGGGGGAGATCACGAGCAAGGCCGACCTGCTGCTCGGGCACTTCGTCGAGGCGGCGCGACAAGACGGGTGCTCGTGGGCGGACATCGGGGCTGCCCTCGGCGTGACGAAGCAGGGTGCCCAGCAGCGTTTCGTCGATCGCGAGCCCGCGCCGGCGGCAACGGACGAGCAACTTCTCGTGCGCCACACCGGTCGCGCGCGTTCGAGTATCGCGTGCGCGCGCGAGGAGGCGCGCACGATGGGCCACAACTACGTGGGGACGGAGCACATCCTCCTCGGCGTGCTCGCCGATCCGGCGGCGCTGTCGGTCCGCGTGCTCGACGAGCTCGGTGTCGCGAGTGCCGAACTGCGTCGCGCCGTCGCCGAGGCGTCGGGGCCGACGTCGCCGTACGAAACGCCCGGTGTCGAGGTGCCGTTCACACCGCGAGCGCGGCGGGTGATGGATCTCGCGCGGGGGGAGTCGATCCGGCTCGGCCACAACTACATCGGCACCGAGCACTACCTGCTCGCGCTCGTCGCCGAGGGCGAGGGGATCGGCGGGCGGGTGCTTCGCGAGCACGGTGTCGACCACGAGCGTGCGCGTGCCGAAGTGGTGCGAGCGCTCTCGGCGTACGTCGCGGGTAAGGCGCGCTAGCCCTCGGGCGGTTCTTCGACGCCGCGGCGTACGCCGCGCACGATGGCGCGGCTGACATCGCCCGCGCGTGCGACGACGTGGCGCATTCCTTCGACGTCGCCCCGCGCAACGAGCTCGCACACGACCGCGGCCATCTGCGTCTCCCGCAGGATCCCGTACGCCTTGCCGCACGGCGCGGTCGCGCTCGGGAGAACGGCGGCGAGCTCGCCCTGTACCGCGGTGGCGACTCGGTAGCCGGCTTCGGAGCGGAACGAGCCGGACGCGAAGTACGTGCAGAGGCAGTCGCCGCCGGCGCCGGGCCGGAGGGCGAGGAACAGCGCGGCGCCGAACCGGTTTGCGGAGGCGGCGGTGGTGCTGTCGTCGGCGCCGGAGGAGTCGAGTAGCGCGCCGGCCCCGGCGTCGACGAGCCCTTTGGCGAGGGCGTCGCCCAGCGCCTCGAAGCCGGGCGCGGCGGTGAGGTAGACGCGCCTGCCGCCGAGGCGGTGCGGCCCGCGGCGGAGCATCTCCCGCTCGCGCACGCTGGCGACCGAGCCCGCCGCCAGGCCGCCCACGCGGCGCAGGGCGGCGACCGTGGTCCAGCCGCAGAAGCCGTCGGGTGCCAGCCCGACATTGCGTTGGAACTCGGAGACGGCGACTGCGGTCTGCTCGCCGAGGATGCCATCCTCGCGGCCGGCGTCGAAGCCGAGCGCGTTCAGCTGACGCTGGAGCTCGGACACGTCGTCGCCCCGCAGCATCGGCTGCCGGAAATAGAGAGTGCGGTCGCCGAGCGTGAACCCACTCTCGACGAGAGCCGCCCACGTCTGCGGGCCGCAGAGGCCGTCGACCAGCAGGCCCCTCTGCTCCTGGAACGCGGCCACCGCGGCCTCGGTGGCGAGGCCGAACTCGCCGGGCTCGTCAGGGGAGCAGTCGTGCCCGAGCGCGGCCAGCCGCCGCTGCAGATCTCGGACTGCTTCCCCCGTCTGCCCCCGCTGGACCGCCGCCGTGGCTGTCATGACCACCGCCGCCAAGCGACGATGGCGGCTTCGCCGACCGTCGTCGCAACGCCGAAGCTTGCGACGGCGACAAACAAGGCCGTTAGGAGATGAACTCGGCGAGGTCCTGGAGGAGCTGACCCTTGCCCTTGGCGCCCACGAGGCGCTTCACGGGCTCACCCTCGTTGAACACCATCAACGTCGGGATGCTCATGACGTTGAAACGCATCGCCGTCTGGGGGTTGTCGTCGACGTTGAGCTTCGCGATGCGCAGCTTGCCCTTGTGCTCGGTCGCGATCTCCTCGAGCGTCGGGGCGATCATCTTGCACGGACCGCACCACTCGGCCCAGAAGTCGATGAGCACCGGCGTCTCAGCGGCGCCGACGGTCTCGTCGAAGGTGTTGTCCGACAGGTGTGCGATGTTGTGGTCCGCGCCCACGGGTGGTCCTTTCGGCCAGGGTCGGTCGAGTGTAGCTACGGGGTTGAACCGCGCCGGGGCTCCGCCCATTCCGCGCCGGTCACGCCTGGGCAGCCGCGTGGCGACGGGCCTCGATCCAGCGCTCGGCCTCGATGGCGGCCATGCAGCCCGTCCCGGCGGCGGTCACCGCCTGGCGATAGACGTGGTCGGCGACATCGCCGGCGGCGAACACGCCCTCGACAGATGTCCGGGTGGAGCCGGCGTGGGGCAGCACCACGTAGCCGTTCTCGTCCAGCTCGATCTGCCCCTCGAAGAGCTTGGTGTTCGGATCGTGGCCGATGGCGACGAACAATCCGCCTACCTTGAGCTCGGACTCGTCGTCGGTGACGGTGTCGCGGAGCTGGAGGACGTCGACCTGTCCGTCGCCGCCGACGTCGGTCACGACCGAGTTCCAGCGAAAGCCGATCTTCGAGTTGGCGAACGCGCGGTCCTGCATGATCTTCGACGCCCGGAGCTCGTCGCGCCGGTGGATCACGGTGACCTTGCTGGCGAACTTCGTGAGGAAGAGCGCCTCCTCGACGGCGCTGTCGCCCCCGCCGACGACCGCGATGTCCTTGTCCCGGAAGAAGAACCCGTCGCACGTCGCGCACGTGGACACGCCGTGGCCGAGCAGCCGAGACTCGGAGTTGAGCCCGAGCATGCGGGCCGACGCTCCCGTGGAGATGACGAGCGCCTCCGAGCGGTACTCGGTGTCCCCGACCCACACACCGAACGGCGACCCGGACAGGTCGACGCGGTCGGCGTCGGCGGTCACGAACGTGGCCCCGAAGCGCTCAGCCTGCTCCCGGAACTTCATCATCAACTCGGGGCCGAGGACGCCGTCAGGGAAGCCGGGGTAGTTCTCGACGTCGGTGGTCAGCATGAGCTGCCCGCCGGCCTCGACCCCCTCGATCACGATGGGCCGGAGGTCGGCCCGAGCGGCGTAGAGAGCCGCGGTCAGCCCGGACGGGCCGGAGCCCACGATGACGATCTCGTGTGTGTCGGTCATGGAGCGCCGTTCCTCGATCACTCGGGCGGGGGCTGCTTTGTCCTCCGCGCCCAGCAGAACGTGCCGGCGGCGACGAAGATTCCGCCGAAGATGAGGTAGGTGGCCCAGACGCCCGCGGGCACGTAGACGTCGATGGCTCGGAACAACCCGATCGAGAACAGCGCCAGGGCCGTCATGACGAAGAACGTCGTGAGCAGGCCGAAGACGATGGCCCGCGTGACCTTCTGGGCCGGAGTGACGGTCTTGTCGCGGACCGTCGCCACTACCCGCTCGATGTTGTCGACTGCTTCGGTCGTCCAGTCGCTCATGGCCCCCACCGGTCGGAGAACCCGGCGAGCGTACCCTCGAGTCGCTCGTCGGGCTCACCGTCCGGCAATCGTGACCTCGTTGATGCCGAGTTTGCCGTCGGCGGGGAGGCGCGTCAGCCACAGCAGGACGAACCGTCCGCGCGCGCTCGGGTCGACGGGGAAGGGCGCGTCGCGGCCGAGGCCCTGCTTTGCCGCGTGGGGTTGTCCCCACGCGGCGAGGTCGCTGCCGGACTGCTCGGCGACGTAGATCTGCGCGTTCCAGTTCGTGTCGTCGGCGGTCACGTTGACGGCCGACACGTTGTGATCGCCGTCGAGCTGGAGGATCAGGCCCACGCCGTCCTTCGTCCCGCCGAACTGGGTCGACGGCGCCTGATAGGTCTCGGTGAACCACGCAGTCGACGGGTTCCCGTCGATCGCATCGCCGACCCGCGACGAGTCCTCCAC
>JBKPDN010000224.1:0-2703 GCA_046727875.1 Actinomycetota bacterium
GATCGGGCCAATCGTTCACGACCTCGTCCGCCATCCGGAACCGCTGCGGCGTCGCGAAGACAGCTCGTGCGTCACACACTGTCACGCGGTAGCCGAGCAGCTTGGCTGCCTGTGCCAGGGCGGCGGTGAAGTCGACCGCACCGAAGATGATCATGCGCGGCGCAGGCGCGAAGGACTCGATGAACACCTCGACGGCGTGTTCCCGAGCCTCGCCGTGCGGGCCGTAATGCCGGGTGGCAGTGAGCCCCGCCTCGAGTTGGCCGCGCGCGTCGCGGGCCACGACGCGCTCGAGGCTTGCGTCTCCGAGACCGCCGTGCGGATCTCCGTCGGGGCGGACGAGCAGCTTGGCGCCGACCTGCGGACCGGCCACGACGGTGGCGAGGGCGACCGGCTCGTCGCGTCGGAGCGCGTCGCGAAGCTCGTCGTAGATCGGCGTGCTCACGCGCTCACCAGTCGACGGGTTCGACGAACACCTGCACGGTGCCGCCGCACGTCAGGCCGACGGCGAACGCCTCGTCGTCCGAGTACCCGAACGAGATCACTCCTCGCTCGCGCTTGCCCTCGAGCACGGCGAGCGCCTCGGTGAGGACCGCACCTTCGACGCAGCCGCCCGAAACCGAGCCCGCGACCTCGCCGGCGTCGTTGACCGCCATCGTGGCGCCCGGTTCGCGGGGGCCTGAGCCCTCGACTCCGACGACCCGGGCCACTGCGACGCGGTTGCCGGAAGCACGCCAGCGTTCGATGTCGTCGAGCACGTCCCTCATGGCAGGGCGTGGACGGAATCGACGGAATCGACCATTGCCGTCAAGCGTAATGCCGCTGGTCAGAGGCCCAGTGCGGCACCCTCGGCGCGGGGCTCGGTGGCGACGGCGTACCCGCCCGCGGTGCGCTGGATGGCGTGCGCGTGACCCATGCCCGCGTCGACGCGCCCCGCCCGCTGGGGGTCGTGTCCGAGGGCGCGCAGCGCGTCGAACCACTCGGGCGGGAACGCCCGCTCGGCACGAAGCGTCCAGGACGACGGGTCGATGCACCAGCGCGGCGCGTCCAGCGCGTCCTGCGGGTCGTCGCCGTCGTCGACGAGGTGCGCGAGCAACTCGACCTGGATCTGGGCCTGCGAGTCGCCGCCCATCGACCCGAACACCGTCCACGGCTCGCCGTCGCGCATCGCCATGGCCGGGATCAGCGTGTGCATCGGCAGCTTCGCCGGTGCGAGTGAGTTCGTGCTCGTCGGGTCGAGCGTGAACGACGAGCCGCGGTTGTTGAGGTTGATCCCCCACTCGGGCACATGCACACCCGATCCGAAGGACAGGAAGTTGGACTGGATGAGACTCACGAGCAAACCGTCGCCGTCCGCTGCACAGAGGTACGCGGTGCCGCCGACGTGCGCGGCGCCTGGCATCGCGGTCGCTGCGTGCTGCGGATCGATGCTCGCCCTGCGCTGGTCGATCCAGTCGGAGCCGAGCATCTCCTGCGGGGTGACCGTCATCGCGTCGGGATCGGAGACGTGCTCGTCCCGGTCCTGGATGGCGATCTTCATCGCCTCGATCAGGAGATGGTGCCGATCGGGCCCGTCGGCCGGCAGTGGGAAGCCGTCGAGGATGCGCAGCGCCTCGAGCGCGGTGACACCCTGGGTCGGCGGCGGTAGCTCCGCGACCTCGACGTCCCGGTACGGCGCGAGCAGGGGATCGACCCATCGGCCGCGGTGGGAGGCGAGATCGTCGGTGGTGAGCAGGCCGCCGCCGGCTTGGACCGCGTTCGCGATGTCGGCCGCGATCGGGCCCCGGTAGTACGCGTCCGGGCCGTCGGCCGCCAGCGTCTCGATCGTGCGCGCCATACCCGGTTGGCGGAGCGGACGCCCTGCTTCGACGTCGGCGTACACGGCCTGGATGTCCGGGAAGTCCTCGTATATCGCGGCCGACCCCCCAATGAACATGGCCCCGGTCGGCGTCAGCTCGAACCCGTCACGCGCGTAGCCGAGCGCGACCTCGGCGAGCTCGCCGAACGAACGCGTCCCCCACCGGTCGAGCAGCTCGAACCACCCTGCGACGGCACCCGGGACGGTGACGACGTGGTGCCCGAACACGGGCATCGTGTCCGCGTCGACGCGGCCCCGGACGGCGTCGGTCGTCGCCGCCGACGGCGAGCGTCCCGAGCCGAGATACCCGTGCAGCTCGCCGTCCCAGACGATCGCAAACAGGTCCCCGCCGTACCCGCACAGGTATGGCGCGACGACCCCGAGTGCCAGGTTGGCGGCGACCACCGCATCGACGGCGTTGCCACCGCGAGCAAGCGTCACCAGGCCGGCCGTCGACGCGAGGTAGTGCGGTGTCGCGACGCCACCGTGCGGGAAGCGCCGTGCTGCCATGGCCGCAGGCTACCGGTACGCGTCGGCGAGCTTGACACTGCGCTTTATGGTCGGGCTGGCGGGACTCGAATCCGCGCCCTTGACGGCCGGCCTTGAAGCGCGCCCTACCCGTCCTGGTTGAGCGGCCGCAGGTCGAACCCGCCGACCAACACCACCGCCTTCACCCTCTGAACCTCCCGATCAGCCACGCGAGCTCCGCGCGTGCGCGAAGGGCGAGCCAGGCCGTCGGCAAGGTCGCGCGACGCCAGCCGGGCGCCCGGTGCTTCGCGTAGTAGCGGTACAGGCTCCGCGAATGCATCACCACGAGGCGGTGCGGACGGCGATCGCCACCGGTCGAG
>JBKPDN010000225.1:0-11288 GCA_046727875.1 Actinomycetota bacterium
CACCCGCGCCGACCGGCGGCGCAGCCCAGAGCGAGACCACGAGCGCAACCGCGGCAGCAGTGATGAAGCGAGCCCAGGCGCGACCTCGCGGTGTCGTCCGCTCCGAGCTGCGCGCAGCGCGGCGCGCCAACGAAGCCATCAGCCCTCCCCCGCTCACCCACCGGGTCTCGCGTAGCCGATCTCAGCCTGGTAACTACCGGCGAGAAGCTAACAGAAGGGGCCCCGCACAACGATGTGTCCCGCACGGGTCTTCAGACGCTCGGTCCCGCCGGAACTCATCGCGGCGCGTACTGACGACGAGGGCGCGTCACGTCGGCTGATCGAGGTCGAGGTGGCGCCGGCGCGTCGGTCACCCGCGCCGCTACACCACACTCAGGCCCCGTCCTCGGGGATCGCCTCCCACCACTGGCACCACCATTCGGAGCCGACGAGGATGCGCAGCTTCGGGTGCCAGCAGTACGAGATCTCGGCTGTGTTCTCGAAGTAGTAGCGGCAGTTCTCGCACTTCTCGTTGCCGGGCTGTGGCTTGGCCTTCAGAACCGCGTTGTCGGCGAGATGCCGGAGCTCGATGGCCAGCTTCTCGTCGATCTCCTTGGGCTCCGGTTCCGGGATCTCGTAGTCAGCCACGGCGTAAGACCTACCTCATGGTCGGAGGGAACGATGCGACGAGCGCATCTTCGCGCGCTAGTCGCAGTGCTCGGTCGACGGCGGGACGTCGAGCGCGGGGTTGCGGTCGAAGAAACCGACCGGCGCGAGGAGGAACCCCGTCGACTCGACCGGCATGACGGGCCAGTCCTCCGGGCGGGGGATGTGCGTCAGCCCGAACGTGTGCCACACGACCACGTCGGTGTCGGCGATCGGGCGGTCCGCCGCCGTCCAGCGCGGCAGTCCGTCTCCCCCGGCGTGCTGGTTCGGATAGTCACCGGCGGCTCGCCGTTCGTCGGCCTCGTACGGCGTCACCCAGAGGTTCCGGGTCGCGAACGCGGCGCGTCGGCCGATGCTCGACTCCGGGTCGGCGAGCAACGTCGGCGTCGACGCCGGGATGAGCTTGTACGCGACGGGTTCGCCGAGCTGGTTGCGGGATCCCGCGTTGGCGATCTTCCAGGAGCGGCTTCGAGACGCGTCGACAAGTCGTTGCGCCTGCTGCTCCGTCTCGAGCGGTGTCGTCTGGACCGTGAACGCGTTCGCGAGCGGGTTGCCGGCACCGGCGGGCTCAGCGACCGAATCGACCTCGTACACCGTGTTCGCGGTGCCGTCGACGTCGAAGTCGAGGCGCACGTTGAACAGGTGCTGGTGATACGGGGCGGCGAGCTGCGGCGCCACCATCGACGCGTTGCCCAGCCCGTTGTCGGGCGACACCGCCATCGTCGACATCACACCGGTCAGCTTGACCTCGAGCTGCATGCTCCCGTCGAGGTAGAAGTACCAGTAGAAGCCGTACTCGTAGTTGCCGACCGTTGCGATCGAGCTGATCACGAGCCGGCGCTGGCGCCGCACCTCCGTCGTGCCGCTCCGCAGGTCGACGTGCTTCCAGAGGATGCCGTAGTCCTCCTCGTGCATGCAGATCGCGTTCTCGATCGTGTAGGGCTCGCCGCGCTCGTTGCCGAAGGTGACGTCGAAGTAGCGGATCTCGCCCAGGCAGTCGCAACCGAGCGTCAGCGAGTTCGCCATGCGGCCGAGGCCCCACTCGCCGGCGTCGAACGCGTTCTTCCAGTTGTGCATGGGCCCCGTGTGCCCGTACGGGACGACCATCTCGCTCACCGAGGCGCGGTGCAGGATCGGTCGGACGCGCCCACCGTCCTCGTAGCCGATCGTGTGCAGCACGAGCCCCTCGTACGGGTCCATCGAGACGCGCAGTGACCAGCGCTGCCAGCGAACCAGGTTGCCCTCGACCGTGAAGCTCGGACCCTCGGGCTGGGTGATCTCGATGGGCTTGAGGTCGTCGCGCATGGGCCCGACGTCGTCGCGCAGGTAACCACCCCGCTCGGGCGGCAGGGCCACGACGCCATGGTCCGCGACCTCGAGGACTTCACCGCGGCCGAGGTCGACGAAGCCGATGAGCCCTTCGATCGGCCGCGCGTATCCGTTGTCCGTGTCGGTCTCCCGGTAGTACGCGAGGCACCGGCTGATGCGGCGCCCGTCCTCGAGCGCGAGCCCGAAGTTGCCAGCCGGCCACGGGTCGATCTGGACCCGGGTCAGGTCCGTGATGCCGCGGCGGGCGAGCGCGGCCTTCCATTCGGGATGCTCGTTCAGCGCCAGGATCGCGTTGTAGGACTCCCCGTACAGCAGCGCCGGTCGCACGCCGGGCACGTCGCGCCACGACAGCAGCGCGCGGCGTCCGACGTCGACGACCGCCTCGACCACGTCAGCCGACGGTCCGGGGACGATGACCACGCGCACGCGCCGCTCCACCGGGTCGCCGGTCGCGAACCCCGCCACCGCGTCCTTGGGTGGCTCCTCGAGCCCGAAGTACGCGAACAGAGCGGCGTCGGTCAGCTGAGCCTCGCCGCGCAGCACCGCCGTCGCCGTCTCGATCTCCGCCCCCGTGAGCGGCTCGAGCGGATGCACGGGGCGCATCGTCGATTCCGAGGCTGCCGTGTCGATCGCCATGCCCTTCCCTCCCGCTGTGGGGTCACGTCTAGTACAGCGCGGACTGACGGACTGTACGGTGCTGCGGCCGATCGGCGGGCGCGGTGCGACCACGTCCCCCCGCTACGGTGCATGCGTGGCATCGGAGACGGAGGAGATCCTCGAGGTCGAAGGGCACGAGGTTCCCGTCAGTCATCCCGAGAAGGTGTTCTTCTCCGAGCACGGTGAGACCAAGCGCGACCTGGTGAACCACTACCTCCGCTTCGCCGAGCCGCTGATGCGCACGATGGGCGGCCGCCCCACCCTCATGCAGCGCTTCCCCGAAGGGGCGAGCGGTTCGTCATTCTTCCAGAAGCGCGTCCCGAAGTCGGCGCCGGACTGGTTGCAGACGACGATCGTCAGCACACCGAACGGCACGACATCGCGCGCGCTCGTCGCGGCGGATCTCGCCCACGTCATCTGGGCCGTGAACATCGGCTGCCTCGGCTTCCACGTGTGGCCGTACCTCGCCGACGACCCGGACCACACCGACGAGCTCCGACTCGATCTCGATCCGCAGCCGGGCACGGACTTCACGCACGTGCGGAAGGCCGCCGCCGAAGTGCGCTCCCTCCTCGACGAGCTCGGGATCGTCGGCTACCCGAAGACGACAGGCAACCGCGGCGTGCACGTCTACGTGCGGCTCGAGCCCCGGTGGGACTCGTACCAGGTGCGGTCGGCCGCCGTCGCCATCGCGCGCGAGCTCGAACGGCGACGCCCGGATCTGCTCACCGCGGCATGGTGGAAGGAGGAGCGCGGCGAGCGAGTCTTCCTCGACTTCAACCAGAACGCGCCCCACAAGACGGTGTTCGGCGCGTGGTCGGTGCGGGCTCGGGTCGGGGCGCAGGTGTCGACGCCGCTGCACTGGGACGACATCGACGAGGTGTACCCGGACGACCTGACGATCGCCACGCTCCCCGCTCGTATCGAGGCCGGCGGCGATCCCTGGGACGGCATGAACGACGCGCCACAGTCGCTCGAACCGCTGCTCGCCATGTACGAACGCGACCGCGCCAACGGGCTCATGGACGCGCCCTGGCCGCCCGTCTACCCGAAGCAGCCCGACGAGCCGCCGCGCGTCGCGCCGAGTCGCGCCCGCAAGGAGTAAGCCGCGCGCGATCGCCGGGGATCGCGTGCACGTCAGCCGGCGGTGCCCGCGCTGCGATCGCCGGTGGCGTCGCTCTCGAGGCCCCAGGACACAACCCGGTCGGGGTGGATGCGGATCCGGGGAGGTTCGTCGAGGACCTCGGCCCGCCCGCGGATCTCGATTCCACGCGGTCGCCACGGATCAACGGTGGCAAGGTCGTCGATGACGATGGCGGCCCGTCCGGACCGGGCGACGTCCCGATACTTCTTGCTCTGGCCGAAGTTGCGTCCGCCGACCACGATCGTTCCGTCGCCCTCGTGGAAGCTCCAGCCGACGGGGGCGACGTGCGGCGTCCCGTCCTTGCCCACGGTCGCGATCCGTCCGAGCCTGCGCTCGGAGAGGTACCGCAGCTCGGCGTCGGTGTACATGTGGTCTTCTGTCGTCACGCTTCGGGCACCTTGCTGACGCGGCCTTCTGCCCACTCGCGCCACGACTTCCCCAGCTGCGGCACCGCGAGCAACGCACCGGCTTGGCGGCGGTCGTGGTGGTAGATGCGCCAGATGTCGCCGACGGTGAAGCCGTGGTCGGGGCGCGAGACCACGCGCACGGTGTCGCCGCCACCGACATCGCCGGGATCGACGATTCGCAGGTACGTGCCGGGTCGTTGCGCGCGGGTGAACCGCTGCGGGAAGCGGGGGTCATCCATGCGCAGGCCGAGCTTCCAGCACGGCAGGCGCGGCTCGCTCACCTCGAGCAGCGCTGTCCCCACCGTCCACCGCTCCCCTACGACGCATGCGACGAGGTCCACGCCCTGCACCGTCAGGTTCTCGCCGAAGCCGCCCGGCCCGATGGCCCGACGCAGCTGCGATTCCCACCAACGCGTGTCTTCGGCGGCGTACGCGTACACAGCTTTGTCGTAGCCACCGTGCACGCTTCGATCCGCCTGCTCGTCGCCTTCGAGGTTCACGCCTCGCGCGAGCACGCGACCCGAAGCAGGCGACTTCCAGATCGCCGTCGTTGCCGGCTTCCCGTCCCGGTCGACGGGTCGGGGCCGGCCGACGTTCACCGACACCACCGCGCCGGGCGCGACATCCACGACGCGCTGCAACCGGCGCTCGCGCCCGGCAATTCCCGCCGTCTGGTACACGTACGGGTCATGCGACGCCGTCACATCGATGTCACGAAGCATTCGGCGGCTGCACCCGACTCCGTGTTCGCGTTGCTCGTCGACGGCACCAGCTGGCCGAACTGGTCGCCGATCGACTCGTTCGAGCTGGAGCGCCCCGGCCACCCACCCCCCGAGGGGCCGGGCGCCGTCCGCGTGTTCCGCCGGGGCCGAACCGTCGGCCGCGACTACATCGTCGACGTCGTCCCCGATCAGCGCTTTAGCTACGTGTCACTCTCGGGTCTGCCGGTCCGGGACTACCGCGCCGAGATCGACCTCGTCGCCACCGACCACGAGACGGACATCCTTTGGCACGCCTCGTTCTCCCCCAAGGTCCCCGGCACCGGCTGGCTCCTCGAACGCGGCCTCCGTCGCTTCCTCAGTGAGTGCGCTGCCGGCTTGGCAGCCCACGCCGCGTCGTAGCACGCGGCCGTCGTCACCGAGGCTGTGGCCCCAGTACTCGGCGGTCAGCTCCGGGTCGGTCAGCGCGTGCCAGACCTTGTCCGGCGTGCTCTCGATATAGGCGACGTACGCGAACTGCGGCGTCACTTCGGGTCCACCACGCTGGCGGCGTAGTGATCCCGGAGCTGCTCCCACCGCTCCGCCCGCCAGGCGAAGGGCTTGCCGTCGAGGGCGCCGCCCAGCTGATCGAGGAGCTGATGCCAACCGGCGAGGTCGCGCGGGCGGTTCGCGAAGTCGAATGCCGGCGGCTCCATGTGCGTCAATGTCAGGCGACAGCCGCCGGCGTCGCGCTGCAGCTCCCACCGCGCGATGGAGTCCGGATCGCCGCCGAAGGTGTGCTCGAAGAGGAACGGGGGCTCGACGCGGAGGACCGAGCCGCGCGTCGCGAGGCCCTCCTCTCCGGCCTCTCGGATGATTGCCTCGACGAGCTCGGGCGGGCCGGTCGTGCGCGTGTTGTACCGGCCGCCTTCGACGAGGTCGACCTCGATCTCGGCCTCGCCGAGCCACTCGGCCATCCGCTCGGGACGGGTGATCGCGTCCCAGACCTCTTCCACCGGATGCGTGTAGCGGCGCTCGAATCGCAGGACGTAGCGGCCGTCGATCACGTCGACCGCGCCTTGCTCGGGGATCGTCTGGTTT
Source organism: Actinomycetota bacterium (assembly GCA_046727875.1). Lineage (GTDB taxonomy): Bacteria > Actinomycetota > Acidimicrobiia > IMCC26256 > JACDBD01 > JALZAA01. Next base: position 5,982 of record JBKPDN010000225.1, read on the forward strand.
GTCGGGTTCGCAGCCATCGCTACTCCTCCTTGTCGATCTTGTCGTTCGTCTCCGTCTCGTCCGTCGTCTCGGCGTCGTCGTCGAGGTGGCGCTCCAAGGCGTCGAGGCGGTCGCTCCAGAACCGGCGGTACGGGGCGAGCCAGGCGTCGACCTCGGCCAGGGGCTCGGCGCGCACGCGGTACCAGCGCCGCTGGGCGTCGACGCGGACCTGCACCAAGCCGGCATCCCGCAGCACCCGGAGGTGCTTCGACACCCCGGGCTGGCTCAGGGCGAGCCCCTCGACGAGCTCCCCGACCGAGTGCTCCCGCACCCGCAGCAGGTCGAGGATGTCGCGCCGCCGGGGCTCGGCGAGCACGTCGAACGTCGTCAGGGCCATACCGGGCAACATACCGAGTGGGTTATGTGCCTGTCAAGGCATATGGGGCACCGACGCAGCCGCGGGACTTCGTCAGGTCGGCGCCGGTGACTTCTCCCGCGGCTTCGATCGCGCGCATGTCTCGGCCTCAGCTTGGCGCAGCCACCGGGCGCCGTCGCGGGCGATGCCGCTCTCCTCGACGATGCCGACGACGCGCTTGCGCTCCGCAGGTACGACTACTCCCAGCGCAGTAGCGGCGCAGCCGCCCGCCGGACGATGACACCTCTGCACGGGCGCCTTACCTTGCAGGTATGAGGCCAGGTCCCGCCCCGGTGCGGTTCACGGACGCGTGGCCGCGGTGGGCGCGAGGCCGTCGGGCCGACGCCGGGATCGCTCTCGTCGTCGGCGTGCTCCAGATCGCCGGCACGTACTTGGCGTCCCGGCACCAGACGGGTCGCAGCTCCCTGGACCTGCTCGCGTACGCGCTGCTGGCGGCGGGGCCGGCCGCGCTCCTGTGGCGGCGCCGCTACCCGGTCGCCGTGCTACTAGTCGTGTTCGCCTCGACGCTCGCGTACTGGGTCAGCGACTACCCGAGGGGACCCGTCTTCTTCGCGCTGATCGTCGCCTTCATCACGACGGTCATGGCGGGTCTCCGGGTCTTCGCGATCGTCGTCGTGGTCGCCGGCTGGCTCGCCTTCACATGGCTGCCATACCTCGTCGGCAACGAGCCCGAGCCCGGCCTCGCCGGGACGGTCGGCCTCTTGGCGTGGCTGCTCGTGTTGACCGCGATCGGCGAGATCGCGCGCGTCAGCCGTGAGCGGGCCGCCGAGAGGGCGCGATCGCGCGAGGAGGAGGCGCTTCGCCACGCGAGCGAGGAGCGGCTGCGCATCGCGCGCGAGTTGCACGACGTGCTCGCCCACAACATCTCGCTCATCAACGTCCAGGCTGGCGTCGCGCTGCACCTCATGGACGAGCATCCGGAACAGGCACGCACCGCGCTGACAGCGATCAGGCAGGCGAGTAAGGACGCGTTGGGCGAGCTGCGGTCGGTCCTTGAGGTGCTGCGGCTCGGCGAGGCGCCACCCCGCACTTTCGAGCGCGGCCTCGACGATCTCGACGGCGTTGTCTCGCGGGCGGCGGCCGCGGGCCTCTCGGTTCGCGTCGAGGTCGAGGGTGCACGTCGCGCCCTGCCCGCCGAAGTGGATCTGGCGGCGTTCCGCATCGTGCAAGAGGCGGTAACCAACGTCGCCCGCCACGCGGGCCCGGCGAGTGCGACAGTGCGCGTTGCCTACGGCAAGCGTGATCTCACGGTGCAAGTCGACGACAACGGCGGCGGGGTCCCGAGCACGAACGCGGGAGGCGGCAGCGGCATCGCCGGTATGCGCGAGCGCACGGCGGCGCTCGGAGGGCGCCTCGACGTCGGGCCCCGACCGGGTGGCGGCTTCCGGGTCTGGGCGCAGCTCCCGGTGGACGGCGCCCGATGATCTCGGTGCTGCTGGCCGACGATCAGGCGCTCGTCCGCGCCGGATTCCGCGCGTTGCTCGACGCGCAGGAGGACATCGACGTGGTCGGAGAGGCCGACGACGGCGAAGAAGCGCTCCGGTTGGCCAAGAGCCTCGTCCCCGACGTGGTGCTCATGGACATTCGCATGCCTGGCCTCGACGGCCTTGCTGCCACGCGCGCCATCGCGGTCGATCAGCAATTGGCATCGGTGCGCATTGTCATCCTGACCACGTTCGAGCTCGACGAGTACGTGTTCGAGTCGCTGCGCGTCGGCGCGAGCGGGTTTCTCGTCAAGGACACCGAGCCGGTGGAGCTGATCCGTGCCGTGCGCGCGGTCGCGAGCGGGGAGGCGCTGTTGTCGCCGAGCGTCACGAGGCGCCTGATCGCCGAGTTCGCAACGCGGGCCAAGGAGCCGACTCGGGGCCCCGAGCTCGACGACCTCACCGACCGCGAGCGTGAGGTGATGGCTCTCGTCGCCGAGGGTCTCTCGAACGAGGAGATCGCGGAGCGCCTCTTCGTCAGCCCCGCGACGGCGAAAACGCACGTGAGCCGGGCCATGATCAAGCTGAACGCCCGCGACCGCGCCCAGCTCGTGGTGTTCGCCTACGAGTCCGGCCTCGTCCGCCCGGGGTGGGCGGGCTGACGCGCCTACCGCGGACGCGGTAGGGCCGCGCGGCCCCCTGCTCCGGACGGCGTACCCGCGAAACCTCCGCTCGGGCGACGACTCCCGGGGGTCCTGTCGCGACGATCGACGCGACGCGAACTCCAGGAGGCCCCAGATGACCAGCACCCTCACCGCACCACCCCGAGCCGCCGTCGCGCGCGCCGAGCACGCCACCAAGGTCTACGGATCGGGTGAGACCGCCGTTCGGGCCGTCGACGACGTCACCGTCGAGTTCTCGGCGGGACGGTTCACCGCCATCATGGGCCCGTCCGGCTCGGGCAAGTCGACGCTGATGCACTGCGCGGCCGGGCTCGACGATCTCACGTCGGGTGAAGTCTTCATCGGCGAGATCGCGCTCGGCGCCCTGTCGGACAGGGAACTCACGCTCCTGCGTCGGGACCGAATCGGATTCGTGTTCCAGTCGTACAACCTGATCCCGACGCTCACCGCGCTCGAGAACATCACGCTGCCGACCGCGCTCGCAGGCAGGAAGCCGAACCGGACATGGCTCGACTCCGTGATCGACACCGTCGGGCTCCGCGACCGGCTGTCGCACCGGCCCTCCGAGCTGTCGGGTGGCCAGCAGCAGCGCGTCGCGGTCGCGCGGGCGCTGGCGAGCCGCCCGGACGTCGTCTTCGCCGACGAGCCCACCGGGAACCTCGACTCGCGAGCCGGTGCCGAGATCCTCGAGTTCATGTCGCAGGCCGTCCGCGATCTGGCACAGACGATCGTCCTGGTCACCCACGACCCGGCGGCAGCCGCCTACGCGGACCGGGTCGTGTTCCTCGGCGACGGGACGATCGTGGGCGAGCTCGCCGACCCCACCGCCGAGACGGTCATCAACCGCATGCAGCAGTTGGGAGGTTGAGCGATGCGCACCGTCATCTTCAAGGGACTTCTCGCCCACAAGCGCCGGCTCTTCGGGACCTTCCTCGCGGTGTTCCTCGGGGTGGCGTTCCTCTCGGGGACGCTCGTGCTCGGCGACACGCTGCGCGGGAACTTCGACAACTTGTTCACCGAGGCCAACGCGGGGACGGACGTCGTGGTCCGCCATGCCTCGAAGCTCAGCACTGATCCCGGTGAAGCAAAGAGTCAGCGCGGGCTCGTGGACGCGTCGCTCGTCAACACGGTGCGCGGCGTCGACGGTGTCGCCGCCGCCGAGCCTTCGGTGGAAGGCTTCGGGCAGCTCGTCGGCAAGAACGGCGACAAGCTGGGTCGCAACGGGCCGCCCAAGCTGGCGGGCAACTGGATCGAGAACCGCGACCTCAATCCCTACCGGCTGGTCGAAGGGCGGGCGCCACGCGCTGACAACGAGGTCGTCATCAACCGCGGCGCCGCGAGCGACGGGAACCTTCGGGTCGGCGACACGACGACGGTGCAGACCCCTGAACCGGTCCCGGTGAAGATCGTCGGCATCGCCACGTTCGGCTCGTCCGACGGCCTCGGCCAGGTCACGTTCACCGCGTTCACCCTCGAGAGCGCCCAACAGCATCTGCTCCATCGCACCGATCAGGTCGGGAGCATCTCCGTGAAGGCGCAGCCGGGCGTGTCGCAGGACGAGCTCCTCAACCGAGTGCAGCGGGTACTGCCCGCCGGCGACGAGGCAATCACGGGAGCGAACCTCACCAACGAGAACACCAGCGACATCAACAAGCAGTTCCTCGATCTGTTCACGACCTTCCTCACGGTGTTCGCGGGGGTCGCGCTGCTGGTCGCAACGTTCAGCATCTACAACACGTTCTCGATCATCGTGGCCCAGCGCACCCGCGAGTCCGCGCTGCTGCGCGCGATCGGCGCCGCCCGCGGTCAGATCCTGGCTTCCGTGGTCGTCGAGGCGTTGCTGGTCGGCATCGTCGCATCGGCAGTCGGTCTTCTCGGCGGTGTCGGCATCGCCGGGCTCCTCAAGGGCCTCTTCGACGCGGTCGGGTTCTCCTTGCCGGCCGGTGGCCTCGTGCTCAACGCCTCGGTCGTCGTGATCGCGATGATCGTCGGCGTCGTCGTGACGCTCGTCGCCGGCGTGGCCCCTGCAATCAAGGCCTCGAGGGTGGCCCCACTCGCCGCCATTCGCGACGTGTCGGTCGAGCGTACGAGCGCCTCTTTGCGGCGGGCGATCACCGGCGTCGCGTTGACGGCGATCGGCGTCGCGGTCGTGCTGGGCGCCGTGTTGAGCGGCGGCGATTCGGTCCTCGGGTTCGCGGGGCTCGGCGCGCTGCTCACCATCGCCGGCGTCGTGGTGTTCGGCCCCGTCGTGGCCCGGCCGGCGAGCGGCGTCATCGGGTCGCCACTTCGGCGGCTGCGGGGCGTCACCGGCTCGCTCGCGCGCCAGAACGCGATGCGCAACCCACGACGAACCTCCGGCACCGCGGCTGCGCTGATGATCGGCGTCGGCGTCGTCACGTTGTTCACGATCTTCGCCGCGTCACTGAAAGCGGCCATCGACCACAGCGTGTCGAAATCGTTCACCGGCGACCTCGTGATCTCAACCGGAACGTTCGGTGGCGGCGGGGTCAGCCCGCAGCTCGCCGGCGACGTCGCGCAGCTCCCCGAGGTGCGGGATGCAGCCGGCCTCGGAAGAGGCCGGGCACTTGTCGGCACCGGCACCGAGAACGTCACCATCGCCGACCCGCCACAGCTCGGCGGCGTCCTGAACCTCGACGTCACCGAGGGTTCCGTGCGCACGCTCGGCCCGCAGCAGCTCGCCGTCTCGAAGCGGATCGGCGACGACAAGGGGTGGACGCGTGGCACACGAGTGCCGGTCACATTCTCCGACGGAACAACCACGGAG
>JBKPDN010000226.1:0-9349 GCA_046727875.1 Actinomycetota bacterium
GACCGAGGTGTCCTCGAACACGGCGTCGAGGGCGTTGGCGACGATCGGGGCGATCGAGAGCACCGTGAGGTTGTCGAACTGCTTCTCACCGGGAATCGGCAGCGTGTTCGTGAGCACGACCTCGCGGATGGGCGCGTCACGAAGGCGCTCGACCGCCGGGCCCGACAGCACACCGTGGGTGGACGCGACGTAGACGTCCGTCGCCCCGCGCTCGGTCAGCAACTCGGCCGCGCTGGTGATCGTGCCGGCGGTGTCGATCATGTCGTCGACCAGCACGCACGTGCGCCCGTCGACCAGACCGACGACCTCTTGGGCGCGGGCGACGTTGTGCGTGCCCTTGGGGCGACGCTTGTCGATGTACGCCATCTCCGGGTCGATGTCGTGGTCGCGGAGGTAGCTGGCGAACCGGGCCATCAGCTTGCCGCCGCCGGCGTCGGGCGTGACCACGGTGACGTCGCCGCGGAGGCGCGACGCGAGGTGCTCGGCGAGCAACGGCACCGCGGTGAGGTGGTCGACCGGGAAATCGAAGAACCCCTGGGCCTGCCCGGTGTGCAGGTCGACGGTCACGACCCGGTCGGCACCCGCGACCGTGATGCAGTCGGCGAGGAGGCGGGCGGTGATGGGCTCGCGGCCCTCGGCCTTCCGGTCCTGCCGGGCGTAGCCGTAGAAGGAGCAGACCGCGGTGATGCGCTTGGCCGACGCGCGCTTGGCGGCGTCGATCATGATCAGCTGCTCCATGATGCGCTCGTTGATCGGCTCGCAGTGGCTCTGGAGGATGAAGACGTCGGCGCCGCGGATGCTCTCGCCGTACCGGCAGTAGAGCTCGCCGTTGGCGAACGTCGACAGCACGATCTCGCCCAGCGGGATCTTCAGGCACTCGGCAATTTCCTTGCTGAGCTGCTCGTTGCCCCGCCCGGCGAAGAGCATGAGCCTCTTCTTGGTGACCAGCTCCATCGCCCCTGCTCCCCCGTTCGCCCCTACTCGCTCTCAGCTTCGCGCTTGTCGACCCAGCCTTCGTCGATTTCCGCCGGCACGCCCTTCGCCATGGCCCGCGGCGGCACGTCACGCGTCACGACCGCGCCCGCGCCCGTGTACGCCTCGTCCCCGACCTCGACCGGCGCCACCAGCACCGTGTTGGACGAGATCCGGGCGCCCTTGCCCACCTTGGTGCGGTGCTTCTCCCGCCCGTCGTAGTTGGCGGTGATCGTCCCGGCGCCGATGTTGGCGCCGTCGCCGATCTCGGCGTCGCCGATGTATGCCAGGTGGGGCACCTTGGCGCCCTCGCCGATGTCGGAGTTCTTCACCTCGACGAACGTGCCGACGTGGGCGCGAGCCGCCAGGCGCGTGCCCGGCCGCAGGAACGCGAACGGCCCCACGGTCGCCTCGTCGCCGATCTCGACCTCGTGGGCGACGGACTGGCGGACGATTGCGCCCTCGCCGACGATCGTGTCGGTCAGCTGGGCGTCGGGACCGATGACGGAGTGGGCGCCGACCACGGTGCGCCCGGCGAGGGTCGTCCCCGGAAGCAGGTGAACGTCGGGCTCGAGCTCCACGGTGGCGTCGACGTAGGTGCGCTCGGGATCGGTCATCGAGACCCCGTCGCGCATCCAGCGCTGGTTGATGCGCCGGCGCAGCGCTGCTTCCACCTCGGCGAGCTGCTCGCGGTCGTTGATGCCGACGGTCTCGTACGGGTCGTCGGCCACGACGCCGATGACCGTGTGCCCGGTCTCGCGGAGCACGCTCACGGCGTCGGTCAGGTAGTACTCGCCCTGCGCGTTCTCGGGACTCAAGCGGCGGAGCGCGGGCGCCAGCAGCCCGCGCCGGAAGCAGTAGATCGACGTGTTGATCTCGTTGATCTCGAGCTCGTCGGGCGTGGCGTCGGATTGCTCGACGATGTGCTCGACGCCGTCGTGCTCGTCGCGTACGACCCGGCCGTAGCCCGTCGGCGGGTCAAGGACGGCGGTGAGCACGGTCGCGGCGGCGTCGGCCTCGCGGTGGGAACGCGCGAGCGCCGCGAGCGTCTCGGCGCGCAGCAACGGAGCGTCGCCCGGCACCACCAGCAAGTCGTCCTCGGCGTCGAGATCGAAGACGCCGGCCGTGAGCGCGACGCTCGCCGCGTCGCCCGTCCCACGCTGTACGCGTTGCTCGACGAACTCGACGGGCAACTCCGTCGCGAGCTGCTCTTGCAGCGTTTTCGTGACCCGCTCTGCACCGTGACCGACGACGACCACGATGCGCTCGAGTGGGAGCGCGACGAGCGCGTCGATCACGTGAAGGAGCATGGGCCGCCCGCACAGCGGGTGCAGCACCTTCGGCGTCTCGGAGCGCATGCGCGTACCCTCGCCCGCGGCCAGAACAACTGCCGACAGCGGTCGGTACTGACTCATGCGCTCACCTCCTGCCGGTGCGCCGGCGGGGCCTCGGGGCTCGGGGGCGAGGTCTCGAACCTCGACCTGGGACTCCAAAGGACCCCGTGCTGCCGTTACACCACCCCCGATCGAACCCACTTGACGATACCGCCGGAGGTGAGCGGTCGTGGGCCAGCAATGTGACAGCGGTTCGTCGTCACCAGTAGCTTCACAGCCCTCATGGGTTCGCTCATCAAGAAGCGCCGCAAGCGCATGCGCAAGAAGAAGCACAAGAAGCTTCTGAAGAAGACCCGCTGGCAGCGTCGTCAGCAGGGTCGGTAGCGCCCGCGGACCTGTACGTCCTCCTCTTCGGCCGCCCACTCGCGCCGCCGAAGCGCGTGAGCGACGGTTCAAGCCGCGGCGACGGCGACCGGTCAAGTCGCGGCGACGGCGGCCTTGCCGACCGTCGCTGCAGGAGCCGGAGCCTGCGACGGCGACCAGCTACGCCTCGATGCGGACGCCCTTCGACACGGTGGCGGCGGCGATGACCGGGACGCCGATCGCGGCCGACAACTCCTGCGCCCGGTCGGGCAGCCCGCGGGGCCCGTCGGCGAGCACGACGTAGGTCGGGCCGCTGCCCGCCATGAGAGGCTGCCGGCCGAGGTTGTCCTCGATCTGCTCGCGCAGCGGGCGCAGGCGCGGCTCCACCATCTCGGCGGCAGGCTCGAGATCGTTCGCCAGCACCGGCGCGAGCGCGTCGATGGGCGGTGGCGCCGGCACCGTGCGGGAAGCGCGGGGACCGCCCAACTTGTCCCACGCCCGGTACACGTCGACGGTCGCGACCGGGAACGGCGGCATGATCACGAGCATCGGGATCCCGACCCGCAGGGGCACCGTCTCGATCTCCTCGCCCCGGCCACGCATCCACGCCGCGCCGCCGGCGAGGAAGAACGGCACGTCGGAGCCGAGCTGGGCGGCGAGCAGGAACATGTCGGGCTCGGAGACGTCGACCTCGAGGAGCCGGTGCACGGCGAGCATCGCCGCGGCCGCGTCAGCGGATCCGCCCCCGAGCCCGCGCGCCGTCGGGATGCGCTTGCGCAGCGAGAGCTGGACGCCGTGACCGGCGCGCCCGGCGCGGATCAGGAGCCCCTCCGCGGCACGCATCGCGAGGTTCTGATCGCCGGCGGGGACGCTGCGGTCGCCGCCGACGACCTCGAACGTGACGCCGCCCGGATACGGCACCGCGACCGCTTCGATCGTGTCCCGGGGCTGGCCGATCGGCACCGTGAGCGCCTCGAGCTCGTGGAAGCCGTCCTCGCGTCGCGGGCCAAGCACGCTCAGCGACAGCGTGAGCTTCGCAAACGCAGTCGCGCGTACTCGCCCGAGGTGCGCGGTGCTCACCTCACCGCCTCCACGCGCGCGACCGCCGCCCATTGCGCGAGCCCGAGTGACTCGGCGCGCGCACGCGGGTCGATCGTGGCTTCAGCCAGCACGGCTTCGGTGCGCTCGCCGAGCTCTGCGCGCAACGAGCGTCGCAGCATTTTGCGTCGCTGGGCGAAGCCGGCGCGCACGAGCTCGAAGAGTCGCGCGCGCGACGGCACGTCGACGGGCGGTGCATCGCGCCGAACGAGGTCGACGAGCGCAGAGTCGACTTTGGGCGGGGGAAAGAACACAGTTCGCGGGACATTACCGACGATCTTCGAGCGTGCGAAATACGCCACACGCACCGACGGTGCCCCGTAGGCGGCCGTGCCCGGCGCCGCCACCAGGCGGTCGGCCACTTCCCGCTGCACCATCACCAGCGCCGAACCGACGGACGGCGCCTCCTCGAGCAGCCGGATGACCACGGGCGTCGCCACGTTGTAGGGAAGATTCGAGACGCATCGCCACGGTCCGGCGCCGACCAGCGCGCCAAGGTCGACGGTGAGCGCGTCACCGGTGACGATGCGCATGTCGCCCCCACCCGCGACGACGTCCTCCAGCACGGACGCGAGCTTGCGATCGAGCTCGAGCGCCAGCACCGAGCACCCGCGGTCGAGCAACGCGAGCGTGAGCGAACCCAGCCCGGGCCCGATCTCGAGCACACGGTCACCCGCTTCGACGCCGGCGAGGCGAACGATGCGGCGAGCGGTGTTGGGGTCAGCGAGGAAATGCTGGCCGAGCCGCCGCGACGGCCGAAGTCCGTGCTCGCGGAGCAACGCGCGCACGTCGTTCACCGTCAACTGGCGCATTGCCCTCATCATTGTCGCCGCCGCCGGCGACGCCACAACCGGGCGTGCTGGCCAGGCGACCTATGCGCTCACCAGTCGATGCGGGCCGGGAACGTGCCCTGACTCGTCGGCGCGAGGGTCGCGAAGACGTTGTCGTCCATGTCGACGACGCGGTCGGCCTCGACACGGTCGGCCACGCGACACGTGGTCGACTGGCCGGTACTCAGGTTGGTGACACGCAGCATCGTGCCCTTCGGGACGTACTCCTTCGTGGCGCAGGAGTCGGGACCGAACGGGCTCGCGTACCAGGAAGCCGAGCCCGTGCGCGAGTTCGGGAGCGCGGTGCCGACCGCGATGATCTTCGGCGTCGGCGGCTGGATCGGGACCCGGGAGATCGGCGACCGGGCGACCTCCTGACCATCCTTCTTGGTGATCTGATAGGTCACCCGCTGCGTCCCGTTGACGCCGTCCTGGGCGACGCGCGTCTGTCCCTTCGGAAGGTTCGGGTCCTCCTGCGTCATCGTGGGAGCCTCGAGCGGCTCGTCCCTCGTCTCCGTGTCGTTGCTGATCCGGGCCACCGCCACCGTCATGCCGTCGGCGAGTCGGGTGTCGGCCGCCGGGGTGACTTGGTCCTCGGGGTTGACCACCACCCCGTTCTGCTGGAGGAACTCGCCCACATTCAGGGCCGCGGTGGTCTCGCTCTGCTGGGTGCCGTCGACCGAGATCGTCACTTGGTGCAGCGTGCGCAGGACGACCGACGCGCCCTGGCTGAGGCGCGTGGGGGCGGTGACGATCGAGACCTTGTTCGCGTCGAGCTGCAGCTGATGGATGAGCTGCGACGGCTTCGGCCACGTCGTGTGGACCGGGTTGACCTGACCGTCGAAGTCGACGACGACGGGGAACGCGCGGAACACATTGACGGTGAGACCGTCGCTGATCTTCGTGGACGGAGCCGGTGTCACGCGGTCCTCGGCACCCATCTTGATGTGGTTCTGGCGTAGCGCGCTGGCGACGCTCTTCGCGTCCGTCTGCGCGCTGACGCGCTCCTTGCCGTCGACGCGGATCGCCACCTCGGGCGAGTGCGGGAGGAGTTGCGGGAGCACGAACGCCAGCGCGGCGGCGGTGAGCACCGCCAACACGACGAGGATGAGCATGCGCCGCGGAGGCAGGCGCAGCTGGCTCGTCCACCGCTTGGGCTGCCGCTGGGTGCGTCGCGCGCCCGGGCGCAGCTCGATCGGCCGCTTGGGCGCACGGTGCTGCTCCGGCGCCCGGTGCTGCTTCGGCCGGCGACGCGCCCTCGGCGCCCGCTCGGGTGTCTTGGGCGCGGGGTCGCGGCTCGGGATCCAGCGCCGCTTCGGGGGCGTGACGGCCGGTACCGGCTGCGTGTCGGTGATCGCCTGCGTCTGCCCGGAGGTGACGAGCCGGTCGTCGTCGAGCAGTTCCTCGAGTGCCGGCAGCGAGTCCACGTTCGGGACGGGGAGCCAGGCCTGGCGGTCGGCCGGCGTGGTCCGGGCCGGCGACGAATACACGGTCGTGGGCGGACGGACCGGCGTGGGGCGGACATTGCCCTCGGGCCACAGCGACTTGGGCGCCACGAGCCGGTACGGCTCGACCAGCTCCTCGAGCGCCGGGAGGGCGTCGACGTCCGGGACGGGCAGCCACGACTGCTCGTCGGCGGGCTCGGCTCGCGCGGGAGACGGCTGCACTGCTCGCGCCGCGCTGATCCCGCCCCGTCGGGCTCGCTGCCCTGGTCGATGCGGCGAGGGCCGCTTCGCGCCAGTCAGATGCTCGGTAATCGGGTCCGCCTCCCGGTGGGCCGAGCTTGCAGGAGGCCCCTCGTCCGCAACGCGGTCGGGGGGCCGGGAAGTCCGGCGCAACCTAGCGAAGGCCCCCGGGGCAGTCAACCTTTACGAAATAGGTCCCATTTGGGCGCATGAGGGAAGACGGCGACGGTGTTGGCGGCCGTCCGCCCTGCGATCTCGACCTGGGGTCGTCCCGTTGCCGTGGCGACGCCCGACCCCACCAGCGGCACGAACGCCGGCTCGTTGTCGCGGCCCCGGTGCGGCACGGGCGCGAGGTACGGAGCGTCGGTCTCGACCAGGAGACGGTCCAGCGGCGTGATGGCGGCGGCGGCACGGACGTCGCCGGCGTTGGGGAACGTCACGATGCCGCTGAACGAGAGGAACGCGCCGAGATCGAGGGCGCGGCGGGCCTCGTCGGGACCGCCGGTGAAGCAGTGCAGGACGGTCCGCGCCGGCGGGCTCTCCTCCGCCAGGACGCGGAACGTCGCGTCCCACGCGTCGCGCGAATGGACGACGAGCGCGCGGTCGAGACGCTTGGCGAGCTGGATCTGAGCCCGGAACGCGGCCTCCTGCTCGTCGGCGGGGCTGTGCAGGTAGTGGAAGTCGAAGCCGCTCTCGCCGACACCGACCACACCCTCGGCGTGTGCGAGCTCCTCCAGCTGCTCCCACTCGGCGGCGAGCCGCGACGCGTCGTGTGGATGCAGGCCCAGGGTCGCGCAAACCTCGGGATGCCGTGCGGCCAGGTCGACGGCCTGCCGGGACGTGTCGAGATCGGTCCCCACGCACACCATCCCGGCGACGCCAGCCGCGCGCGCCCGCTCGATGGCCGCGTCGGGATCACCCACCGACTGCAGATGGCAGTGCGAGTCGACCCATGATGCGTTCATGGGCCGGAATTCTTCAGGTCTGTGCACGCATCAGGAGGGCTCGAGACGCGGGAAGAGCGGCGCGCCCTTGTCGAGGCGACCGCCGGCCGGCAACAAGCCCCATTGCGAGGCTTCGGGCAGACGTGCCTGCTCCGGCCGTCCGGTCAGACCGAGTCGTCGCCAGAGCTCGGCGGCCGCGTTCGGGATGACCGGCGACGTCAGGAGCGCGATGAGACGCAGCGCCTCGAGACAGTCCCCGAGCACTTCGGCGGTGGCGGTGGCGTCGCCGGCCTTGTTGAGCGCCCAAGGTTGCCGATCCTCGATATAGGAGTTGGCAGCCCGAATCAGCTCCCAGACCGCGCCGACACCGCCCGACAGATCCAGCTTCGCCATGCTCGACTGCAGTCCGTCGAACGCCGCGGCGGCAGCATCCACAAGCGGTCCGTTCGCGCGCGCGTCCGGCACCACACCGTCGAGGTAGTTGACGGCCATGTTGAGCACGCGGTTCGCCAGATTGCCGAAGTTGTTTGCAAGATCGCTGTTGTAGCGAGCGAGCATTGCCTCGTAGCTGAAGTCGCCATCAGGCCCAAACCGCTGGTCCGCGACAAAGTGGTAGCGGAACCCGTCGACGCCGAACTCCGCGACGAGGTCTGCCGGTGCGATCTGATTCAGCTTGCTCTTGCTCATCTTCTCGCCACCGACGAGCAGCCAGCCGTGCGCGAACACACACTTGGGCGGGGCTTCGCCCGCCGCCATCAGCATCGCCGGCCAGTACACGGCGTGTTGGCGGAGGATGTCCTTCCCGATGAGGTGGTAGTCGGCGGGCCAATAGTGATCGAACCGAGCCCGGTCCTCGCCGTAGCCGACCGCAGTGCAGTAGTTGAACAGCGCGTCGAACCACACGTAGGCGACGTGCTTCGGGTCCCACGGGAGCGGAATGCCCCATGAGATGGACGTCCGGCTCATCGAGAAGTCGCGCAACCCTTGGCGGATCAGCCCCAGCACCTCGTTGAGCCGGGTCTCGGGCTGCACCGCTTCCGGATGCTCGGAGTAGTGGGCCAGCAGCCGATCTTGAAACTCTGACAGCTTGAAGAAGTAGTTCTCCTCACTCACCCGCTCGACCGGGATCCCGTGGATCGGGCACTTCCCGTCGGCCAGCTCGTCCTCCGTGTAATACAGCTCGCAGCGGTAGCAGTAGAGCCCCTCGTACAGGCCGAGCTCGACGGCGCCGTTGTTGTAGACGGCTTGCAGGAACTCCTGTACCGCTCTTTTGTGACGCGGCTCGGTGGTGCGAATGAAGTCGTCGTTGGCAATGTCGAGCAGCTTCCACGCCTCTCGGAACGTCGGGCTGGTCTCGTCGACGAACTCCTGGGGCGACAAGCCCTGCGCCTCGGCGGCCCGAACAATGTTGAGGCCGTGCTCGTCGACGCCGGTCAGGTAGACGACATCATCTCCCCACAGGCGCCGCCAGCGAGTCAGCACATCGCCCGCGACGGTGGTATAGGCGTGCCCGATGTGCGGCACGTCGTTCGGGTAGTAAATGGGCGTCGTCACGTAGAAACCTTGCGACATCGGGGCCTACGATACCGACGGCTCCGGTACCCCTCGGCGGAATAGAGACATGCGTAAACGCACTGGCGTCGCGCGGAAGGTCGATCAACTCGGGCGTGTGGTGCTCCCGGCGGAGGTTCGCCGCCACTTCGGCATCCGCGCCGGTGACCTCATCGAGATCGGCGTGGACTCCGACGCGATCCTGCTGACGAAGGTCGAGGACCGCTGCGTCTTCTGCGACGGCGCGACCGACCTGTCCAGCTTCTCGGGCCGGCTCGTGTGCCGCGGGTGCGTCACCCGCCTCGCGGCCGAGAAGACTTCAGACGCGTAGCCGCCTCGTACGCACGCCTGCGCTCCACACCGAGCGCGGCCGCCACGTCGGCGGCGGCATCGCGCGTCGACCGACCGTCGGCCAGCGCCGCCCGCACCGCCGCCTCGACCTCGGCGTCGCCGGCGGGTTCCCGCTCGGATGCAGGGCCGACGACGATGACGTACTCGCCCCGCGGTTCCGTGCGCTCCGCGTGCGCCACCGCCTCGCCGAGCGTCCCCCGCCAGACCTCCTCGAACTTCTT
>JBKPDN010000227.1:0-1979 GCA_046727875.1 Actinomycetota bacterium
CGTCCGCAGCCACCCGTCGCGGAGCGACGCACGCGTCGCCTCCTCGTCGCCGAGATATCCGACGAAGTTGCCGGGGCTGCGGACGACGATCTCGCTGTCGTCGGTGACGCGCACCTCGACGCCCGGGAGCGGCCGGCCGACCGTGCCGATCCGGACGTCGTCGGCCGGCATCGCCGTCGCCAGGGCAGTGTTCTCCGTCTGCCCGTACACCTCGCGCACCGGGATCCCCAGCGACCAGAGGTACGCGAGCACTTCGGGTGCGATCGGAGCTGCCCCCGAGAGCGCGATCCGGATGCGTGACATCCCGAGCTTCTGGCGCAGAGATCGGTTGAGGAAGAGCCACGCGAGGAACGCGGAGACGACGCCCTTGTGCTGGCCGTGCGCGCGTGCGCGTGCGAGCTTCGCGCCGCGCGCCTGCCACAGTGCGTAGTTGCTCCGCTTCAACCAGCTCGCGTTGCGCATCCGGACCTGCACCGTTGCGGCAAGGCGCTCCCACACCCGGGGGACGCCAAGGAAGAACGTGGGCTGCACGTCGCGGAGATCGTTGGCGAACGACTCGCCGCCCTCGCCGAAGTTCACGATGAAGCCGGCGCGGATCGCGGCGACCACCGACACGAGTCGTTCTGCGACATGGCAGAGCGGAAGGTACGACAACACCTCGTCATCGGGCCGGGCGTCGTAGAACTCGGTGGTGATCGCGCCGGCGGCGGCGAGGTTGGCGTGCGAGAGCATGACGCCCTCCGGTGGGCCCGCGGTGCCCGAGGTGAAGACCACGATCGCGACGTTTCGGCCGCCGGGGAGGGCGGCGACGGCGTCCCGCCACTCATCGGGCGAGCTGCGCAGACGCTGCTCCCCGAGGACGTCGAGCTCCTCGAGGCTGAGGGTCATCGGATCGGCCAGCGAACGGATGCCGCGCGTGTCGACGACGACGAGCTTCCGCAGCGCCGGGAGCTGATCGCGTACGAGGAGCAACTTGTCGAGCTGCTCCTCGTCCTCGGCGATCACGACCTTGGCGGCGGAGGCCGCGAGCACGTGGGCGACCTCGGCCTCCTCGCTCGTCGGGTACACGCCCACCGTGATCGCGCCGATGCCCTGCACACCGAGATCGGCGTACAGCCACTCGGGCCGGTTGTCGGCCAGCACCGCGACGCTGTCGCCGGCCGCGACGCCGAGCTCGCGCAGCCCGATCCCGAGGCGGGCGGCGCGGTGCTCGTACTCGGCCCAGCTGATCTCCTCCCACCGACCGAGATGCTTGACGCGCAGCGCAACGTCCTTGGCGCGCGTAGTGGCGTGGAGCAGGAGCATCGCGGGCAGGGTGACGGCGGCGCCGGCTGTCGGGACGGCGCGAGCCTCGAGCGCGGTGCTCATGCCGGTTGCCCCAGGTACGCCTCGATGACGCGCGCATCCTGCTGGACCTCTTCGGGCCGGCCGCTCGCGATCGGGCGACCGAAATCAAGCGCCAGCACCCGGTCGGCGATGTCCATCACGAGGTGCATGTCGTGCTCGACGAGGATCATCGAGAGCCCGAGCTCGGCTCTGACCTCGAGGATGTAGCGGGCCATGTCCTCGGTCTCCTCGAAGTTCATGCCTGCCACCGGCTCGTCGAGGAGCAAGAGCTTCGGGTCCATCGCCAGCGCGCGCCCGAGCTCGATGCGCTTCTGGATCCCGTACGGGAGCATCCCGACAGGCTGGTAGCGGTACGGCCCGAGCTCGATGAGCTCGATAATCTCCTCGACCCGACGGCGGTTCTCGATCTCCTCGCGCTTGGCCCGTCCCCACCACAGCGCGCCGCCCAGGAACCCCGTCTTCATCAGGTGATGGCGACCGAGCATGAGGTTGTCGATCACGTTCAGGTTCACGAACAGCCCGAGGTTCTGGAACGTTCGTGCGATCCCGAGGCTGGCCGTCAGCGAGGGACGCATGCCGATGACCTCGGTGTCCTCGAACCGGATCGTGCCCTCCTGCGGGCGATACACGCC
>JBKPDN010000228.1:0-11529 GCA_046727875.1 Actinomycetota bacterium
CGCGGAGGCCTGCCGTCGCGCAAACTTCGACATCGACACCGCGAAGCGACTCTGGCGTGCCCTCGGTTTCCCCGACGCGCCGCCGGAGGAGCGACTGTTCCGCGACGAGGACGTCGAGACGATCATCACGATGCGCCAGCAAATCGACTCCTCCATCGTGCCCGTCGGCGAGAACTACGTCGAGCTCGTGCAGATCGTGCGGGTCGTTGCGGGGTCGTTGGCCAAGATCGCCGAGGTCGAGAGCGACGCGCTTGCCACCGCGGTCCGGGAACGACGCCAACAAGGCGTGCCAGACGAAGAGATCGCGATGCAGCTCACCGACTCGTTGGACTGGTCGAGGCTGTCGCGGCTCATCGATTACGCGTTACGGCTCCAGCTGCGAGCGTCGGCGCGTCGCAAGCTCACCGCCAGCGATCCGCAAGCGATCGGCGCCGAGGATCTGGCGGTCGGGTTCGTCGACCTCGTGGGGTACACGGCGCTGAGCCAGGAGCTCGAGCCCGAGGAGCTCGGCGCGCTCGTGAGCCGGTTCGAGGAGCTCGCGTACGACACGGTGACCGAGCACGCAGGTCGCGTCGTCAAGACCATCGGCGACGAGGTCATGTTCGTCGCCGCCGACACCGCCAGCGCAGCACGGATCGCCCTGCGCCTCACGGAGCGGTCGGCGGTCGACGAGCTGCTGCCGGAGGCGCGTGCCGGGCTCGCCAGCGGGACCGTCCTCGCCCAGGAAGGCGACTACTACGGCCCCGTCGTCAACCTGGCGAGCCGCCTGGTCGAGCTGGCCCGGCCAGGAAGCGTGCTGGCATCCAGCGAGCTGCACGCCGACCTCGCCGACGACCCTTCGTTCACGTGGCAGCGGCTGCGCAGCCGCCGCATTCGCGACATCGGTCGGGTCGAGGTCTGGGCGCTCGAGCGCGCCGATCAACACGTGCCGGAGCCATAGGCGGCCAGCGGCCACGCAGGGGTGCGATACCTTCGTCCGGCGGCGACGGCGGCCTTGCTGACCGTCGCCGCAGAGTCGGAGCCTGCGACGGCGACAGGAGAGATAGTGGCGGCCTCCCCCCGCGACCACGCCGGCAACCCGCTGCGCCTGCTCGAGGTGCACGCGCATCCGGACGACGAGGCCTCGAAGGGCGCGGGCACGGTCGCCAAGTACACCGACGAGGGCATCCGTTGCGTCCTGGTGTGCTGCACCGGCGGCGAAGCCGGTGACATCCTCAATCCCGCCGCAGATACGCCCGAGGTGCGCGAGAACCTGCGTGAGGTGCGCATGGCCGAGCTGCGCGCCAGCGTCGACGCCATCGGCTACGCCGAGCTGTACCTGCTCGGCTACCACGACTCGGGCATGCCCGACACCGAGACCAACGCCCGGCCCGACAACTTCGCCAACGCTCCGCTCGACGAGGCGGTGGGCAAGCTCGTCGAGGTCATCCGAGCCGAGCGGCCGCAGGTGATCGTCACCTACGCCGACGACCGCGAGTTCTACCCGCACCCCGACCACATCCGGGTGCACGAGATCTCCGTGCCCGCGTTCGATGCCGCCGGTGATCCCGGCCGCTTCCCGGAGATGGGCGAGCCGTGGCAGCCGTCGAAGATGTACTACATGGGATGGTCGAAGCGCCGGGTCCTCGCGCTGCACGAGGCGTACGTCCAGCACGGGTACGAGAGCCCGTTCGAGCGGTGGTTCGAACGTGGCTTCCCCGACGACGGCAACCGGTTCACGACGCACGTCGACGTCGGCGGATACCTCGACCAGCGGCGTGCCGCGCTGCTGGCGCACCGGACGCAGGTCGATCCCGAGGGCTTCTGGATGAAGCTCCCTGACGAGGTCGTCCGGGACACGTTTCCGTGGGAGGAGTACGTGCTCGCGCGGTCCCTCGTCGAGGGCGGCGTCCCCGCCGGCGAGCCTGCCGAACCTGAGACCGACCTCTTCGCCGGCATTCGAGCCGAGGTGCAAACCCGTCGCTAGCCGGGCGTTACGACGCGATGGCCCTGCAGGCTTTACGAAGATCGGCGTCGCCAGGAGTGGTCTGGAGCCGCTTTGGGTACAAAAAAGCTTCTGCGTTTTGAAGGAGGCACGATGCTCCAGGTCACGACGAGCGCGGCCACGACGTTGGCCGACGCGAGAACCCAGGTGGGGCTACCCCAGCACTTCGGCGTGCGAATCTTCCGAGGTGTGACCGACGGGAAGTCGGCGTTCGAGTTCGACTTCGTGGAGGGGCCTGAAGACGGCGACGAGGTCGGCGAGATCCAGGAGACGCGGTACTTCGTGGCCCCGGAGGTCGCTCGGCCGCTCGCCAACGCCGTGCTGGACGCCGAGGAGACGACGCAGGGTCCGCAGTTGACCCTCAAGCAGCAGACCTGACGACTGCACACCGGTGCGGTAGCGGCGGAGCGGCCGATCGGCGACAGTAGCGACGGGCACCACCGGGAGGTGGGCGATGCGGGTGACGCTACTGGGGCATGCCTCCGTGCTCGTCGAGCTCGACGGCGCGACGTGTCTCATGGATCCCGTGCTGGCCGATCCGTTCGAGGAGGCGACCGTCGCGTCGTGCCCGAAGCGGACGGTCGAGCCCGAGCGGATCCCGTCCGTCGACATCCTGGTGGTCTCGCACCGGCATCCCGATCACTTCGACATCGCGTCGCTGGCTCGCGTCGACAGGCACGCGGACGCGGTGTGCCCGGCTGATCCGCTGATCGTCTATGCACTCGAGGAGCTCGGGTTCGACGGCGTCCATCCGGTGCACCCGATGGCGCCGATCCTCGGTGACGGCTTCGAGTTGTTTCCGACCCGGTCCGAGCTGCGCTCGATCCCGGAGATGGGCTGCGTCTTCCATGACCGGACGGGCACGTTCTGGAACCAGGTCGACACCCCACTCGCGCCGGCCACGATCGATGCGGTGCGCGACCGGTTCGGGCGCGTGGACCTGCTGTTCGCCATGTACGCGAGCCAGAACTTCGAGTTCTTCGAGAGCCTCACCACACGGTTTCCGACCGAGACCCACCGCGAGAACCTCGAGGCGGTGGTGCGCATCGCGCCCGGGACCGTGGTGCCCGCCTCCGCGGGGTTCCGGTTCTGCGGTCCGCACGAGTGGCTGAACGCGTTCCTCTTCCCGATCTCGCGGGGACGGTTCGTGGACGACGTACGTGAGGTCGCGCCTGGTACCGACACCGTGGTCATGAACCCCGGCGACGTCATTGACCTCGACGGGGGCGGTGTCCGTCACCGAGCCGGCGCCTCGGACCTTGCGCACACCGACGTCGACGACACGTGGCGCATCGCGTTCGACCCGACCGCGCCCGTTCCCCCCCTCCGAGACGCAAACCCGGAAGGCTTCTCCGAGGCCGAGCTCGAGACCGCCACTCGCAAGGTGGTCGGCGGCGACGTGGGCACCTACGTCAGCACTGGGGCCCGGTCGGACGACCGGCTGCTGTCTGCTTATGCCGCAAACCGCGCGACATATCGCGTCGACGTCGTGTTCCCCGACGACCACGTGCGATGGTACCGGTTCGACTTCGGCGCCGAGCCACCCCGCGTCACCGACGGATCCGGCGCGGGCCCGCCGGCCGACCTCGTGCACCGCATCGCCGCCTCCGCTCTCACCGGCTGGAGCCGTCACACGCGGAGCTTCTTCTCGGTGCGGGCGTCGTCCCGGCGCACGGGCGCGGTGCACCATCCGACCC
This sequence comes from Actinomycetota bacterium, assembly GCA_046727875.1. GTDB lineage: Bacteria > Actinomycetota > Acidimicrobiia > IMCC26256 > JACDBD01 > JALZAA01. The sequence goes on from JBKPDN010000228.1 coordinate 3,682, forward strand.
GCGACCGAGACGGCGTGCAGCTCGAGCCCCGCCGGCTGCCCGACCTGCTCATGTACTTCCTGATCCAGAAGGCGGAGGGCTCCGAGCTGTCCGCCAAGCAGGAGGTCGATCACCAGCTGCACCTGGTACGGGAGGGCACGCTGCACAGGACGTGAACGCGGTCCTACAATCCGCGCACCAGAACCAAGGGAGGACCGCGCGATGCCCAAGTACCTCTCTCAGGAGTGGCTCGACGAAAGCATGAAGCTGGCCGAGGGCCAGCCCGACCGTCCCGGAGCAACCGCACGGATGCAGTACGTCGTCACCGGCTCGCCTGACGGTGACATCAAGTACTACTGGGTGCTCGAGAACGGGAAGCTTCTCGAGTCGAAGGTCGGCGAGATCTCCGACGCGGACTTCACGCTCACGCTCACCTACGACGACTCGGTGAAGGTCCAGAAGGGCGAGCTCGACGCGAACGCGGCGTTCATGCAGGGCCGCATGAAGGTAACCGGCAACATGGGCAAGCTCATGCAGCTCATGCCGCTCACGAACTCGCCCGAGTACAAGGACCTGCAGGAGCAGGTCCGGGAGATCACCGAGTACTGAGCCGCCCTACAGCGTCAGCTTCGCGTTGCGGAACACCCGGCTGACGCGCGCGCCCGCCTTGGCGTAGAAGCCGACCGGGCCGACCCAGGCGATGTCGGCCTCGGCAAGCCCGCCAATCTCGAGGTCGGTGCACACCGCGCCGAGGAGTGCGCGGCCGACACCGCCATGTTGACGCACCGGGTCGGTCGCCATCGGCCCGATCCACCCCCGCCGGTTCACCGAGTGGCACGCGAAGCCGATCGTGTCGCCGCCGGCGCGCGCCGCATGGCAGGTGCCGACACCGGTGGCGCGCTGGACCTCGTCCACCCAGTGCGGGAAGGAGCGAGCCGCGAGCTCGACCGCGGCGTCACCGGCCTCGCACTCGACGGTGACACCGGCAGGCGAGTCGGCGCGGAATGTCGTGGAGATCACCATGTTGCAGGCAGCGCCGTACGGCTGGAAGCCCATGGCCTCGAACAGCGAGAGCGCGGCGGTGAAGCGGAAGTCGACTCCGGGCCAGACGTAGCGGGGGATCGCGGTCCCGAGATGCAGGTCAACGGCACCGGCGTCCCGCGCCCGCGCCGCGCTTTCCTCCACGAGCGCACGGCCTCGCCCTGACCGCCGGTGATCGGGGTGTACCGCCACCAGCACCAGCCATGCCGCGGCAAGGTCGCCGTAGCGCTTCACGGTTACCACGACCGCAGCGTGCTCGTCGCCCACGACCTCGGTGTCCGGGCCGTAGCAGCACGTCTCCAGGTCCGCGGCCGTGAGACCCTCGTCGGGCAGCGCAGCCGAGACGAGGCGTTCGAGCTCGGGCGGCGCGAGCGTCACGCGGCGCGCTGGAGGTCGCGCAGCTGCCGGTAGCCGATCAGGTGCACACCCGCCCGCTCGACGAGGTCGCGTAGCGACGGATCGTTGCAGAGGTACTCGTGGTCCTCGACCCGCCCACCCCAATCGGTGTACGCCGCGCGGAGCTCGTCGGTGTCGATCCCGGGATGGAGGCACACCTCGGTGACGCCGGGGCGAAGGTCGAACAGCACCCGCTCGATGCGGCGCCGCGCTCCGACCGGGCACAGCACGAAGTGGTCGGGGAACACGATTCCCTCCTCCTCGGCGAGCCGTCGGAACGGGAAACCGACGACGCGCTCGGCGCGTGCGCTCGCCATCCGGAGCGGCAAGCGGAAGTCGACCGCCAGCTCCAGATATACGTCGAAGAAATCGGCCCGCTGTTGCAGCGTGCCCATGTGGCTGTCGAGGTGGCTGACGTCGAAGCCCCACACGATGGCGCGCTCGACCTGGGCCCGGCACTCGCGGCGGACCTCGTCGAGGTCGGCGTGATCCCACGTATCCTCGACGGTACGCGGGAAGCCGCCGTCGCCGTCGAGGAGGCTCGACGAGTGGGTGATCGGTCCCCAGCGATACGTCTCCCACTCCGCGTTCAGCGTGAGATGCACGCCGACGTCCTCGCCCCGGTACTGGGCGGCGGCGTCGCGCGCCCACGGGCACGGCACCATCAGTGACGCGCTCGTCGCCACGCCGTTGCGGAGCGCGTCGTACACGGCGACGTTTACCGAACGCGTCGAGCCCAGGTCGTCGCAGTTGACGACGAGCAGCTTGGCGTCCGGTGCGTAACCGAGACGTTCCGCGAGACTGGCCACAGAGCAGAAACTACTGCCCGACCCGACCGGGGTCCGCCGACAACACCCACGCCAGCTGCTCCGGGTGTCGCTCGCGCGGCGCCTCGATGAAGAGGCGGGCCTCCTCCTCGAAGCCGAAGCGCACGTGGGTCCGGGCGCCGACCCGTTCGATCTCGGCGCGCAGGAGCCGCGATCGGCCGACGACCCCGAGGAGCTTGCCCACCTGGGTGGGCACGCGCGCCACGTCCCAGACGAGGATGCGCTCGGCGCTGATGCCGACGATGACGGCCGCGCCGGCGTCAGGCAGGCTCGTACCGGTCGAGTCGACGATGCGGCAGGGGACCTCGACCAGGAGCTCCTCGCCCCGCCGCAGGCCGCGCGGCTCGGACCTCCGCCACGGAGGCATGAGGTTCCCGTCTACCCGAATCGCGAGACGAGCAGCTCGCCGGCGCGTCGCACGGTCGCGGCGTCCGCGAACGGCAGGTTGAAGATCAGCGTGTCGAGGCCGGCGTCGACGAGCGCCGCCACCTGATCGATCACCGCGGCCGGCTCGCCGACCGTGAACCGCTCACCGAACTCTTCGCCGGCGGCGTCGCGGAGGAAGCCCGACGTCTGCTCCGCGTCCTCGCGCGAGGAGCTCAAGAACAGGGAGCCGAGGCGCGTGGTCGTGATCTCGGCCGGGTCGCGACCGACGTCCGCGCAGTGCCCGTGCAGCACGCCGATGAGGTGGCGGACCGTGTCGGGGCTGCCGTTGACGTTGCACATGTCGGCGTACTGCGCCACGAGCCGCAGCGTCCGCTTCTCGCCGCTGCCGCCGACCATGATGCGCGGCCCGTCGGGTTGGACCGGACGTGGCACGTTCAGCGCCTTCTCGATCCGGTAGTGCTTGCCGGTGAAGCTCGGCGCCTCCTCGGTGAACATGGCGCGGCAGATCTGCAGCGCTTCCTCGAGCCGGTCGAGGCGCTCGCCGGCGCGCGGGAAGTCGAAGCCGAGACCGACGTGCTCCTCCTCGTACCACGCCGCGCCGATCCCGAGGATCGCCCGTCCCGCCGACACGATGTCGAGCGTCGTGACCTCCTTGGCGAGGAGCGCGGGGTTGCGGTACGTCACTCCGGTGACGAGCGTGCCGAGCTTCACGCGGCGGGTGCGCGCCGCGAGCGCGCCGAGCAGCGTGTACGCCTCGAGCATCGGCTGTGAGGGACCACCGAGCGGCGGGAGCTGCCAGAAGTGGTCCATGACCCACACGGACTCGAAGCCCGACTCCTCGCCCGCGCTCGCGAGCTCGGCGACACGCTCGAACATCGACTCGTCGGGGACACCCGAGAACGTGAAATTCGGAATCTGGAGCCCGAACGTGGTCATTGCTCCGCCCTTTCGAGAATCGTGCCCGTGCCGAGACCGCCACCGCAGCACATCGTCACGAGCGCGAACGTCCCGTCTCTCCGTTCCAGCTCATGCAGCGCGGTGGTGACGAGCCGGGCGCCGGTTGCGCCAACCGGATGGCCGATCGCGATCGCACCGCCGTTGGGGTTCACGCGGTCCATGTCGGGCTTGAGCTCTCGGTCCCAGGCGAGGACGACCGACGCGAACGCCTCGTTGATCTCGATCGTGTCGAGATCCGACATCGTCATCCCGGTTCGGTCGAACAAGTGGCGGGTGGCGTCGATCGGGCCCGTCAGCATGAGCACGGGGTCGACGCCCACCAGGCACTCGTCGACAAATCTCGCGCGGGGACGCAGACCCAGTTCCTTGGCCTTGGCCGCCGTCATGAGCAGGACAGCGGTGGCGCCGTCGGTGATCTGGGAGGACGAGCCCGCCGTGTGCACGCCATCCTCGCGGGCGACGGGCTTCAGCGCGGCGAGGGCCTCCAGTGACGTCTCGCGCAGGCCTTCGTCGCGATCGACCCGGTGCGTGCTGCCCGTGGGCTTGCCGTCCTCGTCGAGATCGGGCGCGTCCATCGGGACGACCTCACGCTCGAAGCGGCCCTCGCTCCACGCCTGCTGCGCTCGTTCCTGCGAGGTCAGGCCCAAGCGATCGCAATCCTCGCGGGTGACGCCCCACTTGTCGGCGATGCGCTCGGCCCCTTCGAACTGGGACGTGACCTCGTATTGCGGGAAGTACGACTTGGGAATCGGACGGCCCGGGCCCTGCCGGACGGTCGTGCCGAGCGGGACGCGGCTCATCGACTCGACACCGCACGTGAGCGCGACGTCGACCACGCCGCCGCGCACGAGCGCGGCGCCGAGGTTCGTGGCCTGCTGCGACGATCCACACTGCGAGTCGACGGTCGTGGCGGCAACACCGATCGGGAACCCGGCTGTCAGCCACGCGGTCCGAGCGATGTTGAACGTCTGCTCGCCGGTCTGGGTCACGCAACCGGCGATGACCTGGCCCACATCGGCCGGGTCGATGCCCGAACGCGCGATCACGGCGCGCTGCACCTCGGCGAGCAGGTCCGCGGGATGCATCGTCGACAGCCCACCGTTCCGGCGTCCCAGCGGGGATCGGGCCGCCTCTACGATGACGACGTCGGTGTCGGCGATTGCGGCCACGGCAGCCTCCTTGCAGGTGGGAGCGACTCGGCGATCGTACTGCCGCGGTCTAGCGTCGTTCTCGTGGGGGCACCTGTGATCGCTCGACGCGCGATGCCGCTCGTTCTCCTCGCGACCCTGCTCGTCGCGAGTTGCGGCTCGTCCGACGCGTCACCGAGGTTCAAGCAGTCCCGGACCAAAAATGGGGCCGCGAACACCTGCGGGATCCGCGCGTCAGAGCTCAGCCGGGAGAGCGCGCCGGGGCCCGGCATCTCGCTGGTGGAGACAGCCAACGTGTCGCGCGGCGACTGCACGGACGACGTGCGCTTCGAGTTCGCGTCCGGAGACATCGATCTCCCGCCGCGTTACGTCGCCGAGTACCAGGCCGGGCCGTTCATCGACTTCAACCAGGACGTGCCCGCGTCACCGGGAGGGACCGTCTTTCTCGTGATTCGCTTCGAGCAGGCCACGTCGACCTACCTCGGGAGGACGACGTATCGCAGTCGCGAGTCGATCGAGCCGGGTGGCATGCACCATCTTCAGGACGTCCGGATGGTGCGGGCACCCGACAACACGGTGGAGTTCGTGATCGGGCTCGATCAGAAGCGGCCGTTCTTGGTGGACGGCGCGCCGTCACCACCGCACGTCCTGGTGCGAATCGCCTGATCTACCTCAGGTAGCCGAGCACGCGCGGATGGCGGCGTCGGCGGCGGCCTTGGTGGCCTGCTTCGCTCCCTTGGCCAGCCGGGCCATCTGCGGGATGCGGCCGGGATGCTTCGCGAAGTAGGCCGCGACCGCTTTGGCGTTGGGCGTGCCGTCCTGGTTGCTCAGACGGAAGATCTCCTCGTCGACGCTCCCGTCGGACGCGCGGTCGCTGATGACTCGGAACACCGACCACGGGATGCCGCGCTTCTCGCAGCTCTCGGCGATGGCGGCGGTCTCCATGTCGAGCGACACGACGCCCTTCGCCCGCAGCCCGGCGAGGATGTCGGCGTCGGTGAGCAGCTCGTCGCCCGTCCACATCTTTCCGCTCGGCGTCCCGTCGCCCAGCGGTGCCGGCCGGTACTCGGTGCCCGTCACGCTGTTCACCACGACCTCGGGGAGGATGAGCGTCCCGATGGGCGTCTCGTTCTCCACGGCGCCGGTGATGCCGACGACGACCACCCGGTCCACGGGCGTCGCGTCGAGGAGGCGCTCCGTGGCCTCGGACGCCAGCTTGGTGCCCATCCCGGTGACGATGGCGACCACGTCGCGACCGCCGAGCGTTCCCGTGTGGGCCTCGACCCGGCCGATCTGCGTCTTGCGCAATGAGAGCTTCTTGACCAGCGGCGACAGCTCCATAGGCATGGCGCAGATGAACGCGATGGCGCTCGAGCTCGATGTGGGTTCCATCGGCCCAGCTTGCCGGATCACCCGCGGGGACGGCCAGCCCCGTGCGATGACGCTCGTGCGAAGCTCGCGGCGGAGCAGATTCGATGCCGGGACTGATTCTCTTCCGACACGGCAAGTCCGACTGGGACGCCGACTCCCCGGGTGGCGACGCCGCCCGGCCGCTGGCCCGTCGCGGGCGGAAGGCCGCGACGACGATGGGACGGTTCCTGGCGCGTGCCGGTCAGGTTCCAGACGCTGCGATCACGTCGCCTGCGCTCCGGGCGGAGGACACGCTGCGCCTGGCGGTGGAAGGCGGCGGTTGGACGTGCCCGACGCGGGCGGCTTCCGCTCTCTACACCGGCGGCGTGCCGGGGCTGCTGGCCGAGATCCGCAAGGAACCCGACACGACGGGCGTGCTGCTCGTCGTTGGGCACGAGCCGACGTGGTCGGAGGCGGTCACCGCGTTCATCGGCGGCGGAGCCGTGCGCGTCCCAACCGCGGCCCTCGTGCGCGTGAACTTCGACGTCGAACGCTGGAAGGACGTCCGGCCCGGCACCGGTGAGCTCGCCTGGAGCGTCGTGCCGCGACTTCTTACGGGATGAGCACGTCCGCAGTGATCTCCATGTGACCGAGGTGCTGGTACAGCTCCTCGAGCACGTGGATGACGAGCGCTCCGTCGGACCCGTCCCCGCCGATCAGGAACATGAACCCGGTCCGGTCAGCCTGTGTCTCGCCGCGGAGGATCCGGTCGAGGTCCTCACGTGCCTGCTCCATCGTCGCCTCGACGATGGCGTGCAACTCGGTCAGGGTCGCGGTACGCGTGAACTCGGATTCGCGATCTCGATGACTGGGGCGACCCAAGCCGACGTGGCCGAGCCAGAACTCCGTGACCTCGCAGCAGTGGATGATGAGCGCCGCCACCGCATTCGTACGCGGTCCCGGCGGTCGCTCGTTCACCTTGGGTTCCCCGAGGCGGTCCGCGACCTGCAGCATCTGGGTGAAGGCATGGCGGGTGTAGAGCTCCGCCGTTGCCGGCTCTAGGTTCATCAGTCGCGCGTGAGCACGATCTTGCCGAGCTTGCCGCCGGCGGCGAACCGGTCGTAGGCCGCCTCGGCCTCGCGCATCGGGTACGTGGCAGCCACCGGGACCTGGAGCCGGGGTGATTCGCCGCGCAGGAACGGGAGCACATTCGTCTCGACGAGCCGTGCCGTCAGGGCCTTCTCCTCGAGCGGGCGCACGCGGAGCGTCGAGGCGTGGATGCGGCCGCGCTTGGCCATCAGAGCCAGCAGATTGACCTCCGCGGTCGCGCCGCCTCCGACCCCGATCACCACGATCCGTCCGCCTATCGCGAGCGCGTCGAGGTCCGAAGCGATGTTGGGCGCCCCGATGAGCTCGAGCACGACGTCGAACGGGCCGCGCTCCACGAACGCGTCCGGGGCGACGACCTCTACGCGCCCGACGCGCGTCCCGATCGCGGCGACATCGGCGCGCAGGTCCGGATTGCGCACTGTCGCGGTCACGCGCGCACCCGCGAGCGCCGCCAGCTGGACGCCGGCGATGCCCACCCCGCCCGCAGCCGCGTGCACGAGGGCGTGCTCGCCGAGGCGCAGCCCGCACTGGCTGAAAAGCGCGTCGTGCGCGGTGGTGAACACCTCCGGGAAGCCGCCCGCCTCCGGCCACGACAGGTCGTCGGGCACCGGCATCGCGACACGCTCGTGCACGAGCGCGAGTTCCGCCTGCCC
>JBKPDN010000229.1:0-2067 GCA_046727875.1 Actinomycetota bacterium
GTCGGGGCGATGAACGTCCGTCCGATGTAGCGGTTCTTCACCACGCCGTCGCCGTACGGAATGCCCGACGCGCGGGCGAAGCCCTGGGCAGCGGGGATGCCCGACTCGGGCACCGGCATCACCATGTCGGCGGCGACGGGCGCCTGGCGGGCGAGCTCCTCGCCCATGCGCTGGCGCGCCCCGTGCACGCTCTGGCCGTACAGGTTGCTGTCGGGCCGCGAGAAGTACACGAACTCGAACAGGCACAACTTGGGCTTCGGCTCGGCGAAGTGGTGCGAGCGGATGCCCGAGGCGTCGATCGCGACCATCTCGCCCGGTTCGACGTCGCGCACGTAGTGCGCGCCGACGATGTCGAGCGCGGCGCTCTCACTGGCGAGCACCCAGCCGCCGGCGATGCGACCGAGCGCGAGGGGCCAGAAGCCGTGCGGGTCACGCACGCCGATGAGGCGGGCGTCGTCCATGAGCACGAAGGAGAACCCGCCTTCGAGGCGGGGGAGCACGCGCTCGAGTGCGACTTCGAGGTCACGACCATCCGACCTGGGCGTGAGCGAGTACTCCTGCGCGACGAGCTCGGCCACGAGCGCGGAGTCGGTCGTGGAGTCGAGGTCGAGCTCGGGCGCGGTCATCCCCGGGAACATCCCGAGCCGCTTGGCCAGCTGGACCGTGTTGGTGAGGTTGCCGTTGTGGCCGAGGGCGAAGCCCGCATCACCACCAACGGAGCGGTAGACGGGCTGGGCGTTGCGCCAGCTGCTCGAGCCGGTCGTCGAGTACCGGTTGTGCCCGATGGCGAGGTGGCCGTCGAGGGGGGCGAGGCGGCGCTCGTCGAACACCTGGGTGACGAGGCCCATGTCCTTGACGACGGTGATCATCTCGCCGTCGCTCACGGCGATGCCGGCCGACTCCTGGCCCCGGTGCTGCAGCGCGAACAGACCCAGGTACGCCAGATGGGCCACCGGTTGCCCGGGGGCATAGACACCGAAGACGCCGCACGCGTGGCCCGGCCGTTGGTCCATCTCGCTACAAGTATGGCGTACGGATGTTCACCCTCCGGTAACTTCGGCCCGTGGCGGCGGTGGCGGTGGCTTCGCCGACCGCCGCCGCAGAGCCGGAGCTTGCGACGGCGACAAAGGAGAACATGTCCGACACCGGTTTCTGTCTGTGGTTCACGGGCCTGTCGGGCTCGGGGAAGAGCACGGTCGCCGCCGTCGCGGTGGACGAGCTCCGTCGCCGCGGGCACCGGGTCGAGCTCCTCGACGGCGACGAGGTGCGCGAGAACCTGTCGGCCGGGCTCGGCTTCTCGAAGGCGGACCGCGACACGAACATCCGCCGGATCGGCTGGGTCGCGGCCCTGCTTGCGCGCAACGGCGTCGTGGCCGTGACAGCGGCGATCTCGCCGTACCGGTCGGTGCGCGACGAGGTGCGTGCCCAGATCGAGCATTTCGTCGAGGTGTTCGTCGACACACCGATCGAGGTGTGCGAGGAGCGCGACGTGAAGGGCCTGTACGAGAAGGCCCGCGCCGGCGAGATCCCCGAGTTCACCGGCGTGTCGGATCCGTACGAGCCCCCGACGGCGCCGGAGGTTCGCGTGGTCACGCACGACCGCGACGCCGCCGCGTCCGCCGCCGAGGTGATCGCGTACCTGGAGGACGCCGGGCTGACGCCGCGGGGGCCGGCGCCGCGCCCGGCCGCGGCCGAGGCACGCTCGTGATCGACCTGCACAGCCACTCCACGATGTCGGACGGCACTGACACGCCGAGCCGGGTCGTCGAGCTCGCCGCCGGCGCCGGCGTGTCGGCATTGGCGCTGACCGACCACGACACGCTCGACCACGTCCCCGAGGCCCGCGCCGCCGGTGAGGCGCACGGCGTCCGCCTGGTCCCCGGGTGCGAGATCTCGTGCGAGCTCGGCGCCCGCGCGCCCGGCAGTATGCACATGCTCGTGTTCTTCGTCGACGACGCGCCCGGCGCGCTGCGGGACCGGTTGCGCGAGCTGCAGATGGCGCGCAACGAGCGCAACGTGCAGATCGTCGATGCCCTCAACGCGCACGGCGTCCCGATCACGATCGAC
>JBKPDN010000230.1:0-8754 GCA_046727875.1 Actinomycetota bacterium
GAGCTCGCCTTCGACGTCGACGTCCCCGACGACCTCGACCGGCTCGATCACCTTGTCTCGTCCCTCGACTGATCTACCCACACCGGCGCGGGTACTGGCGATCGGCGCTCACTCCGACGACATCGAGTTCGGCTGCGGCGCCACGCTGGCGAAATGGGCCGCCGCCGGCGCGACCGTGCAGATGCTCGTCCTCACCGACGGATCGAAGGGCACCTGGGATCCCGACGCCGATCTGGCTGAGCTGGTCGCGACCCGCAGCCGCGAGCAGGAGGCCGCGGCTGCGGCGCTCGGCGTCGACGGGGTCGAGATCCTCGACTGGCCCGACGGCGAGCTCGGCAGCGGCCTCGCCGAGCGGGCGCGGGTGTGCGAGGCCATCCGGCGAGCCCGGCCGGAGGTCGTGCTCGGCCACGATCCGTGGAAGCGGTACCGGCTCCACCCCGACCACCGGCACGCCGGATGGCTGCTGCTCGACGGCGTGGTCGCCGCCCGCGATCACCATTACTTCCCGGACCAGGGACTCCCGGCGCACCGGCCCCGCCGGCTCCTCCTCTTCGAGGCGGAGGAGATCGACCACCTCGAGGGGGTGGGCGGGTTCGTGGACACCAAGATCCGGGCCCTGCTCTGCCACCGGAGCCAGTGGCGCTCGACGATGGGAATCGACGCCCCGGGCCCGGAGCCGGAGACCCCGGAGCAGAACGCCCAGCTGGAGGGCTTCGTGGGGCGGGTCCGGGGGGACGCCGAGGCTGCCGGGCGCGGGGCCGGAATCGGGCCCGCCGAGGGGTTCAAGCTGCTCGATAAGGTGTGACCCGGCGGCGTCCGGTCGCGAGGAAGGGGCCCGAAGGCCCCCTCCTCACCTTTGCTGAAGCTGTGGAACTCGCCGGTCTTACCGGCGGGCCCGCCTCTTCGCCGGACGCCGCTTTGCCGTCTTGCTGGCCGCAGCCTTACGGCGACGACGCTTGACGGGCTTGCTCGCCCCGGCAGCCTTACGACGACGACGCCGCTTCGCGGGCTTCGCCGTACCGGCAGCCTTGCGACGACGACGCCGCTTCGCCGGCTTCGCAGCAGCAGCCTTGCGCCGACGGCGCTTCACAGGCTTCGCTGCAGCAGCCTTACGACGACGCCGCTTGGCGGGACGCCGCTTGGCTGTCTTCTTCGCACCGGTCGTCTTGCGACGACGACGCTTGACCGGCTTCGCAGCAGCAGCCTTACGCCGCCGACGTGCCGGCTTCCGTGCCGTCGACTTGCGTGTGGTCCGCTTGCGGGCTGTGGTCTTCCTCGCCCGCCGCTTGGCCGGTTTACGTGCTGTCTTCCTAGCTGATTTCCGTGCTGTTCGTCTCTTCGCCGGAGGCACGGTCACCACCTTTCCGTAGGGATCATTGCTCCGCAGCGACGATCGGCAAGCTCGCCGTTCGTTGCTACTTGTTCACGGCGGACTTGAAGCTGGCACCAGCCGTAAACTTCACGCCCTTTGACGCCGCGATCTGAACCGGCTCGCCCGTGCGCGGGTTGCGCCCGGTACGTGCCGCGCGCTGGGTGCGGGACCAAGCGCCGAAACCCGGAACTGTGACCTTGTCGCCGCGCGAAACCGCGCCCTGCACGACTTCGATGAGCTTGTCGACGACGGATGCCACGTCTTTCTTGTCCACGCCACCTGCCGCCGAGTGAACTGCATCGACGAGCTCTGACTTGTTCACGCCAACCTCCGTACTTGCGGCCAGGTATCTAAAGAAGTTGAACTCAAATTGGCCGCAATTTCAAGCATTTCCGTCAATTCTGTTCGACGCGCGTGCCGAGAGCAAGCTGTCAGAGCAAACATTCCGCCCCTGACTCTGCAATCGGCGCGCACGCGCCGCGCAAGTTGAGTCCGTGTCAATGACCGTAACGCGTGCAACGATGCAAATGGTGGATATTCCGCTTGATGACGGGGTGTACGACGCGTTCGTCGTGTGGGCAGAGACGCGCGATGACGGTGCAATCGCGCTCGATCTGACGATCACGACCGGCGCGTGCAAAGGAGACGTCGTGTCGGTGCGCGTCGCGAACGTGAGCGCGCCGCGCGACGCGATCGAGCTCATCGGCTTGCCGTGCACGCTGCGCGTGAGCGCCGGTGAGCCGCTCGTCGAGTGGTAGCGCGTCGCCCGATACGAGCGATTTGACCAGGGAAAACGCGGAAAAGAGAGCGAGGACCCGGCGTTGCGCCGGGTCCTCGTCCTTGCAGCCCCGAGCAGATTCGAACTGCCGCTTCCGCCTTGAGAGGGCGGCGTCCTAGGCCACTAGACGACGGGGCCGTGCACACTCGCCCGGGCATCGTCGCCGTTGCGCCGGACGTGCGATCGGGGCTCGGGGGGGAGGACTCGAACCCCCAACGACAGGACCAGAACCTGTTGTGTTGCCGATTACACCACCCCCGAAGGGAGTGCCATCGTACCGAGTCCGGGCACGAGCTTCCCCACCCGGTTCGTCCCCCGGGCGAGGCGGCCGAATCCGACGATGCGCCCGGCCGCCACGCGGAGCGCCTCGCTCATGAATCGCCGCCACTCGTCGAGACCTGAGATCGGGCTCGTCCGGGTGGGCGAGGTCACCGCGTCCAGACCGAGCTCGTTCGCAATGGCACGTATGCGGAGTGCGTGGAACGGGTCCGAGACGAGGACGACCCGCTTCTCGCCGCGGTCCTGAAGCACGCGTGCAGCAGCCGCGAGCGATTCCCACGACGAGTGGCTCGTCGTCTCGCGCAGGATTGCGGGGTCGGGCACGCCTTTGTCGTGCAGATAGTTCGCGCCCGACGTCGCTTCGGTGAAGGCGTCGCCGGTCTGCTTCCCGCCCGTCACGACGATCGTCGGTGCGACGTGGTCGCGGTACAGGTCGGCGGCGTGGTCGAGACGCGCCTTGAACACGGGCGACGGCCGGCCGTTGTACTGCGCCGCGCCCAGCACGACGATCGCCTCCGACCGGCGGGTGTCGTCTTCTCGGGCCGCCCACCACACCTGCACGAGCGTCACGACGTAATAGAGGAAGACGGCGAGGAGAACGACGAGCCCCACGCGGCGACCGATCTTCCAGCCGTTCGCACCGCTCACGCGTCTCTCCCGAGGCGCTCACGAGCGGCTCGTAGCCGACCGAGCGTGCGCTCTCGTCCCAGCAGGAACATCGAGTCGAACAGCGGCAGCCCCGCGGCGCAGCCCTCGACCGCGGTGTAGAGCACGTGCATCGCCTTGCGCGGCTTGAGGCCGAGCTTCTCGAGGACGGGACGCACGTCGAGGCCGTCGACGGTCCACTCGCAGGCTTCGACGTGCTCGGCCACGGCGTCGAGGATCTCCCCCGCCTGATCGGCTTTCGCGAGGCGCTCCCACGACTCGGGGTCGATCGTGAAAGCGGCTTCGTCGACGAACAGGAAGCCCGTCTGGTCCAACAGCGAGGCGAGCGTCACGGCGCGTTCCCGGCCGATGCGCAGGGCTGCACGCAGCGTCTCGATGTCGAGCTGGTCGCCGAAGCGCGCTTCGGCGGCGGGGAGGGTGCGCCGCTCGAGCTCGCCGAGATCGAGGCGCCGGATCCATTCCCCGTTCATCCAGTCGAGCTTCTGGTGGTCGAAGAAGGCGGGCGAGTGGACCACCCGGTCGAGGTCGAACGCCTCCACGAGCTCGTCTCGGTCGAGGATCTCGCGGCCGTCCTCGGGCCCCCAGCCGAGCAAGGCCAGATAGTTGAGCAGCGCTTCCGGCAGGTAGCCGGCGTCGCGGAACTCCTCGAGCGCCACGGCTCCGTGCCGCTTGGAGAGCTTGGCCCGATCGGCGCCCACGATCAGGGGGAGGTGCGCGTACACGGGCCCGACGGACGAGCCGAGTGCCTCGCGCAGGGCGAGCACCCGGTGGGTGGTGTCGAGCAGGTCCTCGCCCCGGATCACGTGGGTGATCGCCATCTCGATGTCGTCGACCGCGTTGGCGAGGAAGAACAGGGGCGTGCCGTCGGAGCGGACGATCACGAAGTCGGAGATGGTGGACCACTCGACGCTGACCTCGCCCCGGATCTCGTCGGTGAAGGTGCTGGTGCCCTCGTCCGGTGTCCGGAACCGCAACGACCGGGGGCGGCCTTCGGCGGCGAGCGCGGCCCGCTGCTCCGGCGTGAGGTCGCGGCACTGCCCGTCGTAGCCGGGGGTTCGGCCGGCGGCTCGGGCGGCCTCGTTGCGCGCCCGCACCTCTTCTTCTGTGCAGTAGCACTCGTATGCCCGCCCGTCGGCCAGGAGCTGGTCGGCGGCGGCGTGGTACCGCTCGAACCGGGAGCTCTGGAGGACCGGGCCCTCGTCCCAGTCGAGCCCCAGCCACCCGAGGGTGTCCCGGATGCCGTCGACCCACTCCGGACGAGAGCGGGCGACGTCGGTGTCCTCGATGCGGAGGACGAAGACCCCTCGCTCGTGGCGGGCGAACAGCCAGTTGAACAAAGCCGTTCGGGCGCTGCCGACGTGGAGGGAACCGGTGGGGGCAGGTGAGAACCGCACCCGCGGGGCGTCGGCCATCGATCTCCTTTGGTCGCCCGAGTGTAAGGCCGGCCTTTGCGGAACCGGTTACGTGCCGGACGCGGCGGCGCTTGCGACGGCGACAGATCAGGCGCCGGAGGCGTACTCGTCGAGGAGCGTGCGGGCGATCACGACGCGCTGGATCTGGTTCGTCCCCTCGTAGATCTGGGTGATCTTGGCGTCCCGCATCATCCGCTCGACGGGAAAGTCGCGCGTGGTGCCGGCTCCGCCGAGCAGCTGGACGGCGTCGGTAGCGACGCGCATGGCGGTGTCGGAGGCGAACATCTTCGCCATCGACGACGTCTTCGTGCTCCCGGGCGTGGCGGCGTCGATGCCGGCGCAGGCGGCGTACACGAGCAGCCGCGCCGCCTCGAGCTGGGTCGCCATGTCGGCGAGCATGAACTGGACGCCCTGGAAATCGGCGATGCGCTGGTCGAACTGGCGGCGCTCGAGCACGTACGCGCCGGCGACATCCAGCGCTCCCTGCCCGAGCCCGAGCGCCTGTGCGCCGACGACCGGCCGCGAGGAGTCGAGCGACTCGAGCGCGTAGTAGAAGCCGCGGCCTTCGTCCCCGATCAGGTTCTCGTCCGGGACGGTGACGTCCTCGAGCACGACCTCGCCGGTCGGCGACCCCCGGAGCCCCATCTTGTGCTCGAGCTTGCCGATCGACAGACCCGGACGGTCCGCCTCGACGACGAAGGCGCTGATGCCGCGGTGCCCGGCGGCGGGGTCGGTCTTGGCGAACACGGTGTAGACGCCGGAGACGCCGGCGCTGGTGATCCAGGCCTTGCGCCCGTTGAGGACCCACTCGTCGCCGTCACGCACGGCGCGCGTGGTCATGGCGGCGGCGTCGCTCCCGGCGTTCGGCTCGGAGAGGCAGTAGCTCGCCTGCTGCTCCCCGACCACGATCGGCGGGAGCACCCGCTGCTTGAGCTGTTCGCTGCCGTGGGCGAGGAGCGCGGCGACACCGGTGCGGGTGACGAACGCCGTCAACGCGGTGGACCCACACGCCCGGGCCAGCTCCTCGATCACGAGCGCGGCGGTCAGGAGGTCGCCGGCGTCACCGCCGTGCTCGGGCGGGTAGAGAGCCCGGACGAACCCGGAGTCCCGGAAGGCGTCCATGCTCGCCCGTGGGTACGCCTCGTGCTCGTCGGCCTCGGCCGCGTGGGGGGCGATCTCCTTCTCGGCGAAGCGTCGCAGCCCGGCCCGGAACTCCTCGTGCTCCTCCGAGACACGAAAGTTCCCGGCGCTCACAACCTGACATGGTAGTCAGGTTCGTCGTCAGCCCAGCGGTGTGGGGACGTCGGAGCGCAGGGCCCGGCGCGCCTTGTCGAGGTGCGCGGGCAGCGCGGTCGGGACGAGGCGGAGCACGTCGACGGGGATCGCGTCGACCAGCGACCGGCGCTCGTAATAGTTGTGGTGCGCGCCTTGCACCGCCCGCACCCGCCAGGCGACGAAGTCGGGATCGGCGTCGCCGCCGTACCCGAGGATCTGCATCCCGAACTCGATGTCGCGCATCACGGGCGCCCGCCCGAAGAGCGCCGCCCGGCGCATGGCGATCTCCGCCACCACGTCCAGCGCGTCGTCGGGGTGCTCGTGTGGAGCCAGCACGAACCGGTCGCGGGCGCGATGCGCGAGCGTCAGGGCGTAGCCGATGTTCGGCCCGGGTGAGCCGAGGAGCATGCCCGTCGGCTGACCGGCGTGGAGATCACCGGGCCGGTCCGCGAACCACGCCCGGGCCGCCGGCATCTTCACGCCCGGGTCGAGGTTCGGCTCCTGGCGGGGCTCGTCCTCGAGTCGCTCGGGAACGAACGGATCGGTGGGCAGTTTCTCTCCTGTCGCCGTCGCAAGCTCCGGCTCGTGCTACCTCGGTCGCCCTCGCAAGCTCGGGCTCTTGCTACGGCGGTCGGCAAAGCCGCCGCCTCCGCGGGCGCCGATCGGCAACGCCGCCGGCCGCCGCGTGACGTGTTAGCTGCGCGTCTCGGCGCGCAGCAAGCCGAACACGAGCGACTCCTCCAGCGCCTGCCACGAGGCCTCGATGATGTTCTCGCCCACGCCGATCGTGGTCCACGTCTCCTCGCCATCGGTGCTGTCGACCAGCACGCGGGTGACAGCGCCCGTTCCCTTGTGCGTGTCGAGCACGCGAACCTTGTAGTCGGTGAGGTGGATCCGCTCGAGCTGCGGGTAGCGCGAGCCGATGGCCTTGCGCAGGGCCGCGTCGAGCGCGTTCACCGGCCCGTTGCCGGTGGCGATCTCGTGGAAGGTCTCGCCGTCCGTGCGGCCCCGCACGATCGCCTGCGTCGACAAGCGGTCGTCGTCGCGCGCGTCCTCGACGATCACCTCCCACTCCTCGACGTGGAACCACGGCTGGCGCCAACCCGTCGCGTGCCGCATCAGCAGCTCGAGCGAGCCGTCGGCGACCTCGAAGTGGTAGCCCTCGTGCTCGAGCCGCTTGAGCGTGTCGACGACGTCGCTGAGCTGCGGGCCGTCGAGCTCGATGCCGAGGTCCTTCGCCTTCATCGCGAGGTTGCTGCGCCCGGCGAGCTCTGAGACGACGACATGGGTGCGGTTGCCGACCAATTCGGGGTTCACGTGCTCGTAGGCATCGGGGCGCCGGGCGATGGCGCTGGCGTGGATGCCACCCTTGTGCGCGAACGCCGACGAGCCCACGTACGCCGCCTGCGGGTTGAGGGCCATGTTCACGAGCTCGGCCACGTGGTGGGCGACCGGTGTGAGCTGGTCCATGCGATCGGGAGGAATCGTCTCGATCCCCATCTTCAGTGTGAGGTCCGGAATGATCGCGGTGAGGTTGCAGTTCCCGGTGCGCTCCCCGTACCCGTTGATCGTGCCCTGCACCTGGGTGGCGCCGCCGCGCACCCCGGCCAGGGCGTTGGCGACCCCGGTACCGGCGTCGTCGTGCAGGTGGACGGCGACGGCGACGTCCCCACCGAAGTAGTCGACGACCTCGCGCACGATGCGCTCGACGTCGTGCGGCAGCGTG
Source organism: Actinomycetota bacterium (assembly GCA_046727875.1). GTDB lineage: Bacteria > Actinomycetota > Acidimicrobiia > IMCC26256 > JACDBD01 > JALZAA01. The sequence goes on from JBKPDN010000230.1 coordinate 7,509, forward strand.
CCGCCGTTGGTGTCGCACAGGACGAGGTGCGAAGCCCCGGCTTGCGCCGCCCCTTCGAGGACGCGCAGCGCGAACTCCGGGTTGCTCCGGTAGCCGTCGAAGAAGTGCTCGGCGTCGAAGAGCACCCGGCGGCCGTTCGCGCGCAGGAACTCGACTGAGTCCGCCACCATCGCCGCGCCCTCGTCGAGGGTCGTCTGGAGCGCCTCGGTGACGTGGTAGTCCCACGACTTGCCGACGATGCAAACAGCCGGAGTGTTCGCCTCCAACAGCTGACGCAGCGTGTCGTCCGAGTCGACCTTGCCCTTCACGCGCCGCGTGGACCCGAACGCGACGAGCGTGCTCGTCCCGAGCTTCAGCTCGTCGGGGATGCGACGGAAGAGCTCGTCATCCTTGGGGTTCGCGCCCGGCCAGCCCGCTTCGATGTAGTGGACGCCGAGGCGGTCGAGCTGCTCGGCGACGCGGAGCTTGTCGTCGACCGTGAGGGAGATGCCTTCGAGCTGCGCGCCGTCACGCAGCGTCGTGTCGTAGATCTCGACCTTCCTCGGTACGTCACTCCCGGACATATTCCAACCACTCTTTGTACTGCGGCACGTCGCCGTGGACCGTGGCGAAGTACGTCTCCTGGATCTTGCGGGTGATCTCGCCCGGCTCGCCGATCTCGCGGTCGTCGACCGACCGCATCGGGACGATCTCGGCGGCCGTGCCGGTCAGAAACGCTTCCTCGGCGCAGTAGAGGTCGGTGCGGAGCAGGTTCTCCTCGCGCACCTCGTAGCCGAAGTCGCGCGCGATCGTCATCACGGAATCACGAGTCACGCCCTCGAGCGCGCCCGACGAAAGCGGCGGTGTGATGAGCGCGCCCTCCTTGACCACGAAGATGTTCTCGCCTGTGCACTCGGCGACGAACCCGTGCGAGTTGAGCAGGATCGCCTCGTCGTACCCCGATTTGAGCGCTTCCACCTTCGCCAGGCTCGAGTTGATGTAGATGCCGGTGCCCTTCGCCGCCACCGGGTTCACGTTCGGGTCCATCCGCCGCCACGACGAGACCTTCATGCGCACGCCATGCTTGAGCGCCTCGTCACCCAGGTACGTGCCCCACGGCCAGACCGCGATCGACACGTTCACCGGGCACGGCAACGGGTTGAGCCCCATCTCGCCGTAGCCGAGGTACGCGATCGGACGGATGTAGCACGAGTCCACATGGTTGACGCGCACCGTCTCCCGGGTGGCCTCGACCAACTCGTCGACC
>JBKPDN010000231.1:0-1210 GCA_046727875.1 Actinomycetota bacterium
CGGCAACCTCGCGCCTTGAGTGGTTTTGTACCACGCAGGGTGGACCGGCGCACCTGGCAGAAATCGCCCATGTGTCCAGAGCGACAGGTGAGAGGGGCGCAGGTGCGGGACGCGGCAGTACCTTCCGCCTGTGCGTGTCCCCGAGCGTCAGGCCGACGTGCTGGCGGACGCCGACGTGGTCGTGGCAGGGGGCGGGCCGGCCGGTCTCGGCGCGGCGTTGGCCGCCGCCCGCGCCGGCGCCCGGGTTGTGCTCTGCGAGCGGTACGGGTTCCTCGGCGGCAACCTCACCGTCGCCAAGGTCGGGACCATCTGCGGGCTGTACGTCGGCGACGCGGATGGCGGCGACTTCGACTTCGTCGTCGGTGGCATCGCCCGCGAGATCGCCGATGCGCTCGCGCGCGACGGGGCCGGTGTCGGACCGGTGCCGTTCAAGGAGACCGCGGTGTTCCTCTACGTCCCGTGGGCGGTCAAGCGCCTCACCGACCGGCTCGTCACCGAGCAGCAGGGGCTCGACGTCCTGCTCCACTCGCTCGTCGCCGACGTCGTCGTCGACGACGGTGGGGTGCGCGCGCTGATCCTCGCCACCAAGCGCGGCCCGAAGGCCGTGACCGGGACGGTCTTCGTCGACTGCACGGGCGACGCCGACGTCGCCGCGTTCGTTGGGGTCCCGACCGAGCTCGGCCCGCCCGGGTACCGGCAGTTCGGCTCCATGCAGTTCGTGATGCAGCACGTCGACGCGGCCGCAGCCATGGCCGCGGTGCCCGCGCTGGGCGACCTGATCGCGGAGCACGGCCGGCATCTCTCGCGCGACGGCGGCGCCATCATCCCCACGTTCCGGCCCGGCGAGTTCGTCGGCGCGATGACGCGCGTGCGCAACCCCGACGGCTCGCCGATCGACGTGACCGACGTGCGCCAGGCGACCTGGGGTGAGCTCGAAGGGCGCCGGCTGGCGCAGGAGGCGGCCGAGTTCCTGCAGGCGCACGTCCCCGGCTTCGCCGACGCGTTCCTCGACGACACCGGCACCGCCCTCGGCGTGCGTGAGACGCGGCGGGTCATCGGCGACTACGTCCTCACCGGCGCCGACGTCACGCGCGGCGCGACGTTCGACGACGCCGTGGCGAGGGGAGCGTGGCCGCGCGAGTACCACGTGCGCGACCGCACGACCGAGTACGAGTTCCTGCCCGCGGGCCAGAGCTACCAGGTCCCGTAC
>JBKPDN010000232.1:0-2285 GCA_046727875.1 Actinomycetota bacterium
CCCGTCGAGCAACCGGTGATGAGGACCCGTGCCATGTGTCTCCCCCGCTCCTAGTCGTGCGCGACGCCCGCGAGCGTCTTCAACACGCGCTCGAGGTCGGCGTCGTCGACGTCCTTGTGGGTGGCGAACCGTACCGTACGAGCATCGATCGTGCCGCCGCGGATGCCGTCTGCGTCGAGCCGTGACAGCAGATCGCGGGGAAGGCGGTCGGCAACGGCGCACACGATGTTCGTCTCGACCGCGGCGGGCACCACGGAGTCGGGCCAGTGCTCGGCCACGACCTCGGCCAGCCGGCGCGCGCGCCGGTGGTCGTCCGCCAGGCGGTCGATCATCGAGTCGAGCGCGACGAGTCCCGCCGCCGCGATCACGCCTGCCTGGCGCATCGCGCCGCCGAGCCGCTGGCGGTGTTCGCGTGCCATTGCGATCGCATCGCGCGGTCCGCACAGCACGGAGCCCACCGGCGCGCCGAGCCCCTTTGACACGCAGAACATCACCGCCGTCGCCGGCGCCGCGAGCTCCGGTGCGGGAACCCCGAGCGCGACCGACGCGTTCCAGATGCGCGCACCGTCGCAGAAGAGTGGGATACCGCGCGGGTCGGCGACACTCGCGACCGCTCGCACCTCGTCGACGCGCCACGGCCGGCCACAGGCCGCCATGTGCGTGTTCTCGATCGCGACGAGCGACACCGCCGCCGAGTGGTGACCGCCGTCCTCGATGGTGTCGGCGAGCGCATTCGTATCGAGAAGCCCGTTGTCGTCCGGGAACGGATGCATCTGGACGGACGAGTTCCACGCCGCCGCGCCGGCCTCGTAGCGGAACACGTGCGCTCGCTCCGCGCACAGGACCTCGGTGCCGGGACGGGCGAGCACGCGCATGGCGAGCTGGTTCGCCATCGTGCCCGACGGGACGTACAGCCCGGCTTCCTTCCCGAGCAGCTCGGCGGCGCGCTCCTGGAAGCGGTTGACGGTGGGGTCCTCGCCGTAGACGTCGTCGCCGACCTCGGCGTCGGCCATGGCGCGACGCATCTCCGGCGTCGGCGTCGTGACCGTGTCGGACCGAAGGTCGATGCGCCCGTCAGGCGAGGCCATGCACTCATCCTACGAGCGCCGCCGCGCAGGCTACGACGGCCGTCGCCCGGCTACACGGTGGTCAGTCCGCCTCGATGGGGCGGATCAGCCCCTCCTGGATCACGGTGATCGCGAGCGTGCCGTCGCGACAGAAGATCGAGCCTTGCGCCAACCCGCGAGCGCGTGACGCCGTGGGACTGGTCTGGTGGTACAAGAGCCAGTCGTCGGCCCGGAACGGGCGGTGGAACCACATCGCGTGGTCGAGGCTGGCGATCATGTACTGCTGCTCGCGGTACGAGATCGCGTGCGGGAACATCGCCGTGTCGAGCAGCGTGAGGTCCGACGCGTACGCGACGACGCACTCGTGGATCAGCGGCACCTCAGGGAGCTCGCCGTTCGACCTGATCCAGACGTCCTGCTGCGGCTCCCGCGGCGTCGGGTCGAGCCAGCGGGGATCGTCGACGGGCCGCGAGTCGATCGGCCGCTCGCGGACGAGCCACTGCGCGAGGTCGGGGCCCAGCCGCTCGAGGTACGGCTCGACGCGTTGCTGCCACGTGGGGAGCTCGTCGGGACCGGGAACGGTCGGCATCGGCATCTGGTGGTCGGGGCCGTTCTCGACGATCTGGAACGACGCCGCGAGGTTGAAGATCGCGCGCCCGTGCTGGATCGCCACGACCCGGCGGGTGGTGAAACTCTTCCCGTCGCGGATGCGATCGACCTCGTACACGATCGGGATGTTGGGATCGCCGGGCCGGAGGAAGTAGGCGTGGAGCGAGTGCACCGGGCGGTCCTCGCCGACAGTGCGACCGGCGGCGACGAGCGCCTGCGCCGCGACCTGCCCGCCGAACACACGCTGGCGGTCCTCGTGCGGGCTCAGCCCGCGAAAGAGGTTGACCTCGAGATCCTCGAGCTCGAGTAGCGCCAGCAACTCGTCGAGCGCGTCGCCCACTTTCCTCTCCTCCTTTTGATCGGATGCTACGTGCGCGGCCGGGCTCAGCCGAAGAACACGCTGGCGACGTCGTAGAGCTTCCGGTCGACGGTCTTGAGCTCGCGCACGCCTTCTTCGATCGGCACGCGGATGATGTCGGCAGCGAGCAAGGCCACCATCACGCCGAACTCGCCCTCGTTCACGGAGTCGACGGCCTCGATGCCGAACCGGGTGGCGAGGACCCGGTCGTACGCGGTCGGCGTCCCGCCCCGCAGCACATGGCCCAGGAT
>JBKPDN010000233.1:0-5430 GCA_046727875.1 Actinomycetota bacterium
CGCCCGCGACGTGTCCCCCACGACCGCGTTGAGCAGGGACTCGACCTCGCCCTCGCTCAGCGCCTTGGGGATGCCTTGCGGCACGCGTGGCGCGCCGACCTCCTCGCTCGGGTCAGCGGCGAGGAATCCCTCCTCGAGGCAGAAGCGATGGAACGACCGCACGGCCACTAGCGCGCGCGCGATCGACGACGGTGCGAAGTGCGGACGCCCGTCCTCGTCCCTGGCGGACTTGAGATGCTCGACGTAGGCGAGCACCGTCTCCTCGCGCACGGCCGTGGGGTCGTCCTCGCCGCGCTCCCGGAGGAACTCGGCGTATCGGCGCAGGTCACGGCGGTACGCGGCCAGTGAGTTCGCAGCGAGGCCACGCTCGACGGTGAGCCAGGTGTCGTGCTCGGCGAGGAGCTTCTCGAGCCTGTCAGCCGAGCGGTCGGCCTCGCGGACGGTTCCTGTCATGGGTCGATGATGACGACGCCGCGCTCAGCCGCGGAACCCGCCGTACTCGCCGGAGAGGTAGCGCCGGGTGAGCTCGAGGCCGACGATGCTCTTGGCGTCGACGATGCGGCCGTCGGCGATCAGCGCGTCGACGTCGGTGAGACGCACCCGCTCGACCGTCATCGCCCGCTCCTCCGGATTCGCGGCCGCCGGCGCGTCGAGCTCTTCGAGATCCAGAGCGGCATACAGGTGCGTGTACTCGTCACAGAACCCGGGCGAATTGAAGAACTCGCACAACTTCACGAGGCGGCCCGGACGCCGGCCGATCTCCTCGTGCATCTCGCGGCGGGCGGTCGTCTCGGGCTCCTCACCTTCGACGTCGCGTTTTCCTGCCACGACCTCGAGGAGGTCTCCGCCGGTCGCGACGCGGAACTGGCGCACGAGCAGGACATCCTCGCCGCCGCGTTCGACCGGCACGACGACCACAGCGCCGGGGTGATGCACGACGAAGCGATGGAAACGCTCCTCTGCCCCTTCGACTTCGACCTCGGAGAGGCGCAGGAAGCCGGTGTCGACGACGTCCGTGGAGTCGAGGACCCGGAACTGGCTCAAGGGATGGCCGCGGGGCGCACCGGGTGGGCCGCCTCCATGGGCAGCCGCGGCGCACGACCCTCGGCGCGATCGCGTGCGGCGGCCAGGAACGCCGCGAACAGCGGATGGGGCCGGTCGGGACGACTCTTGAACTCCGGGTGGGCCTGGGTGGCAACGAAGAACGGGTGTAGTGACGTCTGCAGCTCCACGAACTCGACGAGCCGGTCGTCCGGCGACGTGCCCGAGCACACGACGCCGGCTTCCTCGAGCGGGCGGCGGTACTTGTTGTTGAGCTCGTACCGGTGGCGGTGCCGTTCGTACACGACCTCCTGGCCGTAGGCGCGCTGGACGATCGTGCCGGGCACCAGCTTCGCCGGGTAGGCGCCCAGCCGCATGGTGCCGCCGAGGTCGACCACCTCGCGCTGCTCGTCCATCAGGTCGATGACCGGGTGGGGCGAGTGAGGATCGAACTCGCTGGAGTTGGCGCCCGACAGACCGCAGACGTCACGTGCGATCTCGATGACCGCGCAGTGCAGTCCGAGGCACAGGCCGAGGAACGGGACCCGGTGCTCGCGCGCGAATCGCGCCGCCGCGATCTTGCCTTCGATGCCACGGAAGCCAAAGCCGCCCGGGATCACGATCCCGTCGAGGTCCTTCAGCCGCCCCTCGGCGAGCAGGCCCTCGGCGTCGTCGGAGGCGATCCAGTCGATCTGCACGCGCGCCGAGCACGAGTACCCACCGTGCCGCAGCGCCTCGGCGACCGAGAGGTACGCGTCCGGGAGGTTCACGTACTTGCCGACCAGACCGATGCGCACCTCTTGGTCAGCCGCCTCGACGCGCTCCATCAGGCCCCGCCACGAGACGAGGTCGGGGGCGTGCTGCTCGAGGTGCAGCACCTGGCAGATGTAATCGTCCAGGCCCTCGTCGTGCAGCACGAGCGGGATCTCGTACAGGCTCTCGGCGTCGACGGCGGAGACGATGCCCGCCTCGGGCACGTCGCACAGCTGCGAGATCTTCTCCTTCAGGCGGGTCGGGATCGGGCGGTCGGAACGGCACACGATCGCATCGGGCTGGATGCCCCGGCTGCGCAGCTCGGTGACCGAGTGCTGCGTCGGCTTGGTCTTCTGCTCGCCGGACGGGCCGATGAACGGCACCAGTGTGACGTGCACGTAGAAGACGTTCTCGCGTCCGACGTCCTTCCGGAACTGGCGCACGGCTTCGAGGAACGGGAGGATCTCGATGTCGCCGACGGTGCCGCCGATCTCGGTGATCACGACGTCGACCTCGTCGTCGGCGAGCCGGACGATCCGCTCCTTGATCTCGTCGGTGATGTGCGGGATGACCTGCACCGTCTGGCCCAGGTACGCGCCGCGCCGCTCCTTGGCCAGCACCTCCTGGTAGATCGATCCCGTCGTGGCGTTCGACTTCTTGGTGAGCGGCACGTCGACGAAGCGCTCGTAGTGACCCAGGTCGAGGTCGGTCTCGCCGCCGTCGTCGGTGACGAAGACCTCACCGTGCTGGAACGGGTTCATCGTTCCCGGGTCGACGTTGATGTACGGATCGAGCTTCTGCATCGTGACCCGCAGGCCACGGCTCTTCAGCAGCCGGCCCAACGACGACGCCGTCAGCCCCTTGCCGAGGCTCGACGCCACTCCTCCGGTCACGAAGATGTGCTTCGCCACGGTCACCTCCGCCCTATGAGACCCGGGTCCTGGCGCGCGTCAGCCATCGCAACGAAACGAGAAGCACGACGGTGTTGCCGCACGGCGCCGGGGACACCGCCGAACGTACCACGCCCTGCGCCCGCGACACGCGGATAGCACGCAACGCGGCGGAACAGAAGGTCTCGAGGGCTATCGTCCCGGGCATGGTGGAGCCGGTGGCGGTGGCGCGCACGCGCCCGCGCTCTGACCGGCGGACCTGGTACGTCGACGCGGCGGCGTTGGCGGGCATCGCCGTCCTCCTGCGTATCCCGGCGTTCGCCGCTAGCCGCCACCTCACCTACGACGACGGCTTCTTCGGCTTGTCGGCGATCGAGATGCGCCATGGCGTGGTGCCCTTCAAGGAGCTGTTCTCGCCGCAGGGCCCGCTGCACCTCCCGCTCCTGTACCTCGCCGACCTCGTCGGACTCCGCACCACCAACGCCCCCCGGGTGCTTCCGCTCGTCGCCGGGGCGGCCGTCACCGTGACGACCTATGCCGCCGGGCGGTGGATCACGTCGCGATACGGAGCGATCGTCGCCGCCGTCCTCGTGACCACGAGTGGATCGATCCTCTGGACCACGGCGGGGATCGCCTCGGACGGCCCGGCGCTCGCCTTCGCCATCGGCGCCGTAGCCGTCGGCTTCGGGTACACGGAGAGGCCGACGAACGCACGCGCGGTCGGTGCGGGCGCACTCGTCGGAGCCGCGGTCGTGGCCAAGGCGCTGGCCGCGCCGGCCGGGTTGGCCGTCCTGCTCCTGCTGCTCTCCCGGCGGCGGAAGCGCGATCTCGCCTACGCGGCCGCCGCCGGCGGCGTCGTCGTGGCGGGCGCGACCCTGCCGTGGGGCGTGGGACGGGTGTGGGATCAGTCGGTCGCATACAACCGCAACGCATCCCGCGTGACGTCGTACTCGGGTGCCGTGTCGAAGGTCTGGCACACGCTGGTCGACCGTGACCCCATCGTGCTCGTGGCGGTCGGGCTCGTCCTGGCGATCGTGGTGCTGGCGCGGCTCGGGTGGCTGCGCGCAGCCGCACCGACCGCACCGGCGGCGTCCGCGAGCGGATCGCTGCTCTTCCGTCCCGCCACGGTCCTGGTCGTGTGGCTCGGGGCCCAGTTCGCGCTGCTCGTGTACGAGCCGGCCTTCTGGCGGCCCCACGTGGCGTTCCTCATCGCGCCGCTGGCATTGCTCGTCGGGTTGCGCCCACCGCCGCTCATCGTCCTGCTCGTGAGCGCGCTCGTCGTCATTCCCTGGTACTTCAGCAACGTGCATCCGATGCTGTGGCCCGATCAGTACGACAAGCAGGAGCAGGCTGCGGTCGACGGGTTGCGCCGCCTTCCTGCCGGCAGCCTCGCAATCAGCGACGAGCCCGGGTTCCTCTGGCGCGCCGGGCGCCTCACCGATCCGTACCTCGACGACTCGTCGATCAAGCGCATCCAGCAGGGCCAGATCACGGCGGCGAAACTCGGGAACGCGGCGGCCAAGCCCGACGTGTGCGGAGTGCTCGTCTGGACGTCGCGCTACGGCGATCTCGATCTTGGCCCCCGCCTCGCGGACGCCGGCTACCAGGTTGTGGCGCGCTATGGCGGGCCCCGGGTGCTGTACGAGAAGCCTGACTGCCGTCCCTGAACGCGTCCGGGTCAGGCGTGGCGGCGCTCGGGTCGCTGCCCGAGGCGGTCGAAGGCCCTGAGCAGTGGCACGCGGTCGATCACGCGGCTGAACGACACGACCTCGGCGAGCACGTTCAACACGATCAGCGTGATCAGCACTCCTGTCCGCGGTCCCGTTCCGAGGCCCAGGACGACGCCGAGGCCGAGCACGGCGCCGATGACATTGGCGCCGGTGTCGCCCAGCATCAGGCGTTCGCCGAGGTCGTCCGGAAGCAATCCGAGCGCGGCGCCCATCACGGGCGCGAGCGCGATACCGACCGCACCGGTTCCCAGGACGATCGCCAGTGGCAGGTACGCGACCCATGCCACCTTGATGAGCCGCCCCGGCGCGAGGTCGAGCAGGTTGGCGAAGTTGGCGGCGAGCGCGATCAGGACGGCGTCGGTGATGAGCCGCCGGCCGCTCGCGAAGCCGGGCGTCGCGACGAGCACGACGGCGACGCCGGCGCCGCCGAAGAGCTTCACGAAGCCGGTCGTGAGCCGGCCCTCGGCCAGCGCGCGTACGTGCCCGCGGAAGCCGCGATCCCCGCCCGCGCCGAGGAGGTCGTCGACGAAGCCGAGGAACCCGAAGCCGAACACCGCGAACAGCACGAGGCTGCGGGACACCGTCAGGCCCGGGTCGTCGCCGATGCCCGCGGCGCCCGTGATCGCGCGACCGGCCTCGATCACGAGGACAGCCAGGACGATGATGATGCCCCCGGCGGTGGGGAGCGGATGGCCGCGGTAGTTGCTGCGCTCGAGCGCAGGGAACTCGAGCATCTCGCGGCCGGCGAGGCGCAGGAACCACGCCGTTACCACGCCGACGAGGATGCCGACGACGACGCTCACGCGCGCGTCGGCACCCGCGCCGGTTCGGTGTCGGCGGGTGTGCGATCAGCGGGCGGCACTCGGGGCCGCGTCGCCACGAGCAGCGTGATGATGGCGGCGTTCAGAACGCTGAGCATCATGCCCGGGATCGCGATCCCCGAGTCGTTCAAGCCGAACCCGAGGACGGCGATGATCGCGAAGCCGATGAACGAGGCACGGAGCTCGGGCACCCAT
>JBKPDN010000234.1:0-6489 GCA_046727875.1 Actinomycetota bacterium
GCCGCATTGTGTTGGGCGATGGGCAGTGAACTGCTGTTCGAGCCCTGGAACCCGCACAGCGCGATGCTGCCGTTCCTCTTCTTCCTCGTGCTGATCTGGTCGTTGACGTGCGGGGATCTCCTGGCCCTCCCCTTCGCCGCCGGCGTCGGCAGTCTCGTCATGCAGGATCACTTGAGCTACGCGTTGCTGGTGCCGCTGCTCGGCGCGTGGGGGATCGTCGGCCTCGTCATCGCGCTCCGGCGCGAGCGCCGCCACGAGCCCGGCCGCGGGACCGAACGGCGCGCGCGCACGCTCCGGCTCGGTGTCGTCGCCGGCGTGGTGCTGGTCGTGTGCTGGATCCAGCCGCTCATCGAGCAGTTCACGAGCGACGGCTCCGGCAACCTCACTCGACTCGTCGACAGCGCTCGTAGCCCGTCCAAGACGATCGGCTACGCCTACGGCGCGCGGGTCGTGGCGACCGTCCTGTCGCTGCCGCCGTGGTGGTTCCGCCCTTCGCTGCGCAACAACTTCATGTCGGGGTGGGTGGCTCCGCCACTGGCCGGGGCGCTCGTGTCGCTGGGCGTGCTGGCGGCGGCGCTCGCGTGGTGCGCGTGGGTCGCGCGCCGGCGCCGGGATCGGGTGGCGTCGTGGGCGATCGCGACTGCGATTCTCGGTCTGCTCGTGGCGCTCGTCACCGCCGGGCGAGGGCCCGTGACCGTCTTCGGCAAGATCACGCCGCACACGTTCCGTTGGCTGTGGCCGCTCGGTGCCTTCATCTTCATCGCGATCGCGGTGACGGTCTGCCGCCGGCTTGCGCAACGCTCCCGCGCGTCCACCCTCTCGGTATCGCTCGTCGGCGTGTTCGCGGTCGCGACGCTCGTCGTCGCCGTGCTCAACCTTCCGCATGCCGACGAAGGTCTGGGGCCCAACTCGCAGGAGTACGCGATCCCGGCGGCCAAGGATCTCGGACGTCACATGGGGACCCTCGAGAAGGAGGGCCCGCTGCTCATCGACGACCTGTTCCACGGCGCGTTCGCGGATCCGTACGGCGGCACCGCGGTCGCAGAGCTCCAGCGCCGCGGCATTCCGTTCGTCGCCCACGACCCGGTGCTGGTGCGCCAGTTCGGGCCGGCCCGCCGGTACAACGGCCGCAACGCGAAGGCTGCACTCCTGTTCCGACAGGGCGACGCCACGCTCGAGGCGCCGGCGGGAAGTCGCGAGGTCGCACGCGGCGAGGGCCTGTCTCGCGCGGAGCAACGCGAGCTCGACCGGCTCAAGACCCAGATCCTCAGGTACCTCGCGTCGCGCCGCCTGCGCCTCAACCGGAACGGGCAAGCGGCGCTGGCGCGAGGCGATCTGCCGAGGCTGGCCGAGGTGCAGGACCAGGGCGTCGATCCCCAAGTGCTCCTCTCGTCGCGCGAGCTCGACGTCATGATCCTGGAGCACCTGGTCGACGCCGACGGCGTGTGGACGCGTCGGTTGGAGCGGTACGCGGATCTCCAGCACAGCTGGGACCAGCAGACCGTGGCGCTGTTCCTCAAGCCGCTCGGCTCGGCGAGCTCCTAGCCCGCCCATGATCTCGCCGGCGATCGACCTGAGCATCGTGATCCCGGCGTACAACGAGGCGCGCCGGATCGGGGTTTCGCTTGCCACACTGTCCGATCACCTGCGGGCCCACGATCTCGGGTCCGTCGAGGTGCTCGTCGTCGTGGCGCGCGGCCACGACCGGACCGCGGACCTGGCCGGTGCTGCCGCGGGCGAGTTCGAGACGTTCCGGGTCATCGACGCCGGTGCGCCCGAAGGCAAGGGACGGGACGTCCAGCTCGGCATGCGGGCCGCGCGGGGTCGCTACCGGCTGTTCATGGATGCCGACCTCGCGACACCGCTGCACCATCTGGAGTCCGTCGGCAAGCTGATGCGCGAGGACGCCGACGTCATCATCGGCGTGCGAGACCTGCAGCAGAGCCACCGCGGCTTGCGCAAGCTCATCTCGAACTTCGGGAACCGGCTCGTCCGCCGCCTGCTGCACCTCGACATCCACGACACGCAATGCGGGTTCAAGGCGTTCCGGGCTCCCGTCGCCGACGATCTGTTCGACCGGCAGACGATTCTCGGTTGGGGCTTCGACATCGAGATCCTGGCGCTGGCCGTCCGGCGCGGGTACCGGATCGACACCATCCCGATCGACGACTGGCAGGACATCGCCGGCGGGACGTTCACGAACGTCGCCGTGACCGGGGCGCTGTCAACGTTCCGGGATCTGCTGAAGGTCAGGCGATCGATCGCGAAGGCGCAGCCACGCGACGCGTCGTGACGGCGCCGGCGATCAGCTGTCGGCGAGAAACTGGTCGGTGTTGCGGGCGGCGATCGCCATGATCGTGCCTTGCGGGTTCACGCCCGGCGCGTCCGGCACGAGCGACGCGTCGTTGACCCGCAGGTTCTCGTAGCCCCACACGCGCCCGAAGCTGTCGGTACCGGTGCGCGCACGGTCCTCGCCCATCCGCACGCTCGACGTGAGGTGCACGGTCATGAGGCTGGCGCGGCTGCGCGTGACCGCGTCCCACCACGCGCCGAGCTCGTCGTGGCGGCGCACGACGGGCCCGTCGGCGACCGACGGGTACAGCTCGGTAGCGCCGGACGCAAGGAGTACCTCGCCCAGGTGCACGAGCCCGCGGGCGAGCCGGCTCATGTCGCCCTCGGTGAGCCGGTACGTGACGATCGGCGCCCGCAGCCCGGGCACGCCGATCACACGACCGCTGCCCTCGGCGCGGATCGCGGCGTAGTAGATGCTGACGCGCTCCCAATCGGCGAGCGCGTCCTCGATGTTGTCTGACGCCTCGGCCAGCGCCATGGCGACCTGTCCGCGACGGCTGGCCGATCCCCCGATGGAGAGGTTCGGCCCGAACTCGGTGACGACCTGCATCGGCACGCCGCCGTGGTCGACCGGATGCTGGAACCGCGCCGCGATCTAGATCATGGGGTGCACCTTGAGCCCGGTGCCGATGCGGCCGCGGATGCCGCTGCGGTGCAGGATCGCCGGAGTCTGGATGGCGCCGCCGCACACGAAGACGTGGTCGGCTCGGATCGTGAGGTCCTCGACGTGGCCGTCGACGGTGCGCTGGCACCGGGCGCCGACGACGCGCCCGTCCCGGCGGAGCAGGCGATGGACGCGGCAGTCCGGGATCACGGTCGCGCCGGCGTCGACGGCCTGCGGCAACAGCGTTCGGCTCATCGTCTGTTTCACGCCGCGACCGGCGGTGTCGTACCGGAACACGCGCGAGTACTCGACCGACCGCCACCCCAGCTTGGTGGCGCCGCGTTCGAGGAGCGCCGACGACGGCGGGGGCGCGCCCGGCAGTCGCGAGACGGCCAGGTTGTCCTCGATGCGCTGCGCGTAGGCGTCGAGGGTGCCGGGGTCGAAGTCGTCGATGCAGTATTCGTTGCGCCACGACTCGACGAGATGACCGGGGAGGCGGTGGTAGAGGCCGCTATTGATCTCGGTGCTGCCGCCGACGCAGCGCCCTTCCGCATACGCGATCGACGGCGTGCCGAGCGCGGCGGCCGGGCGGTGCCGGTACTTCGCAGCCATCTCCTCGAGCGAGAACGGCTCGACCGCGTCCGCGTCGATCCACGGCCCTTCCTCGACGACGGTGACGTCGCGTCCGGCGGCGGCGAGCGTCAACGCGGTCACCGCGCCACCCGCACCCGACCCGATGACGACCACGTCGGCGTCGAGCGTCACATTCGCCGGCTTCACCGGGCGGCGCCCGGCGTGAGCTCGTGCTCGGCGAACAGGACGAGCGAGTGCAGCAGCCGCACGTACTGGCGGACCACGTCGAAGCGGCTAGCCCTCCAGCGCTCGACCCGGGCCGCCAAGGATCCACGGTCGTAGCTTCCGAGGAGGCCCTGGACCCGCGGCCACGCGCCGAAGAGCAGTGACTCGGCGGCGACGCCGGCCCGCAGGTGCTCGGGCATCGACCGCAGCGATTCGTCGACGTACGTCTCGACCGCCGACCGCTGGCGGTCGTCGAGGGTCGGGCTGGCGAGCGTCGCGACGACCTCGCGCTCGAACCACAGCATGACGGCAAAGCCTACCGGCGCCCCGCCGAGTCCCCTGGTCCGGTGGCCTTGATGCGGTGGGCCAGGTGCAGCCTGGTGACGTACTCGATGCGCAGTGCGCCACCGGCGTTGTCGAGGAGCGCGGCGATGCCTTCGGCGAGGCGGTCGAACACGTCGGGCGGGAGCATGCGGTGGTCGGAGTGCGTCGTCAGGAGCTCGATGTAGCGTTCCGTCGAATAGATCACGCTCCACGGGTATTCGCGCGCGGTGACCGGTGCGAAGAGCGCTGACTGCTCGAGCTCTTGGATGCTCACGTTTCGGGCCGACCGCGTTCCCGGGAAGCCCGGACGGGTCGCGATCAAGGCGGGCGCGACTCGCTCGTACAGGTCGTCGACCGCGGCGCGCATCTGCTCGTCGGGCCAGCGAACCGTGTTCCAGAAGACGGCCAGCGCACCGTCCGGTGCCAGCGCTCGGTGGGCCTTGGGGAGTCGCACCTCCGGCGACATCCAGTGCCACGCCTGGGCCGAGAGCAGCAGCCCGAAACTGCCGGGCTCGATGTCGTAATGCTCGAACGACGTCGTCTCGATCGTGACGCGGGGGAAGCTCTCGCAGTTACGGCGAGCGACGGCGGCCATCTTCTCGTTGAGCTCAATGCACAGCATGTCGAGGCCGCGGGGCGCGAACTGTACCGTCGCCTTGCCCGTGCCGCAGCCGACCTCGAGCACCCGATCGGGCGCGCCCAACTCGGCGTACGCGAGGACATCGTCAACCAGCTGCGACGGGTAGCCGGGGCGGGCCCGGTCGTACGTCTCGGCGACCTCGCCGAATACGAGCCGCTGCTCACGCGGCGGATCGGCCGTCACCCGGCAACCCCTATCACACCGTTGCGGTCATGCCGCCGGCGGCGCACACTTCTCGTGCTCGCGTCGATGGGGGTGCGGCGTGGATCGGTGGGACGAGCGCGACCCGGGGCTGCCGATCAAGTTCGGGCCGTGCTCGAACGGAGAGTACGACCCCGCCCCGCTCACGCCTGTCGTCGAGGAGACGATCCGGCGAGCCCGGGACGCCTGCGACCACAATGCGCGGCGGACGGGTATGTCGCGTCGGCGGTTCCTCCTCTCGGTGTGCGGCGCGGCGACGACGCTGCTCATGCTCAACGCCTGTTCGAGTGAGGAGTCGAAGGCAAAGGGCCGTGGCAAGCCCGGCGGTCGCTACGACATCCCACCCACCGCGGGTACCGACCGCGACGCTGCACGCGCCGCGCTGGCGGGAAACGAGTTCGTCTTCGACATCCAGGGCCACTTCCTCGAGTACCGCGTCAACCCGGCCACCCGCCAGGCCCGTGACTTCTGGACCGGGTTTCCCCAGCGCGGCTGCGGTGAGCAGGACCCGCGGCTGTGCTTCTCCATCACGCACTTCATGGAAGAGGTGTTCCTCAAGAGCGACACGTCGATGGTGATCCTGTCGACGCTGCCGATCGCGCCAGAGGGAAGCCCGATGTCGACCGATCTCATGGACGAGACGCGCCGCCTCTCCGAGGCTCTGTGCCACGACAAGCGCGTGCTCCTGCACGGGCAGGCGTTCCCGAACGTGGGGGACCTCTCTGCCAATCTCGACGCCATGGCCGCGGCAGCCCAGCGCTATCGCATCGTCGCCTGGAAGGTCTTCACCAACTACCCGGACCTCTACGACAGCTCGGGCAACGCGTGGCGCCTCGACGACGGTGACGCCGGACTCGCCCGGGTCGGGGAAGCGTTCGTCGCGCAGGCGGTCAAGCTCGGCGTGCCGACGATCACCGCGCACAAAGGGCTCTCGAGGACGCTCGGGTACAGCTCGGACTATGCGTCCCCGGTCGACTTCGGTCCCGCCGCTCGTGCCCACCCCGACGTGCGCTTCGTCGCGTATCACTCTGGCTACGAGGCCGAGGTCCCCGAAGGCCCGTACGAGCCGGGCACCGCCGACGTGGGCGTCAACCGTCTGATCTCGAGCATGCTCGCCAGCGGCATCGGACCGAACCAGAACGTGTACGCGGAGCTGGGCACGACGTGGTGGTCCGTGATGGGCTCACCCGATCAAGCGGCCCACGTGCTCGGGAAGCTCTTGAAGAGCGTCGGCGAGGACAACGTGCTGTGGGGCACCGACGCGCTCTTCTACGGGGCGCCCCAAGACCAGATCCAGGCGTTCCGAGCGTTCGAGATCTCCCAGGAATACCAGGAGCGGTTCGGCTACCCGGCCCTGACCGACGAGATCAAGCGCAAGGTGCTGGGCCTCAACGCGCTCCGGCTGCACGACGTCGACCCGATCACGGCCAAGTGCCAGTTCACGCGCGACGAGCTCGAGCAGATCAGGCTCACGCTCCCCACTGGTCACGAGACGTTCGGGCCGCGCACGACGGGAGACCAGCGCGCCTACCTGAGACACCACCGGGTCACCGCCTGACGGACCCGCCGG
>JBKPDN010000235.1:0-4629 GCA_046727875.1 Actinomycetota bacterium
CTCCGTGTACCGGGCCACGCCGCGAGCAGCGCGCCGGGGGTCCTGGCGGGCCATCTCCGCCGCCGGTCGCTGCCGGCGGTCGAGCGCGTCCCAGGCGCCCGGCACCTCGTCGAGCGGGCCCGGCATGCTCGTCACCGCGACGGCGGAGACCCGGCCGCCGAGCGCCACGGCGCAGCCGAGCGCGTGGCCGCCGCCCGCCGAGACACCCAGCACGGCGAAGCGGTCGATCCCGAGCGCATCGGTCAGCGCTGCGACGTCGGCCGCGGTCTCCAGCACGGTTCGCCCCTCGCGGCGGTCCGAGCCGCCGAAGCCGGGCCGGTCGAAGCTGATCAGCCGCACGCCGAGCGACGCCGGGATGTCCGGCGGCGGCGCGAAGAGCCGCGAGCCCGGCGCGCCGTGGAACAGGACGACAGCTGTCCCGGCCGGATCGCCGCGCTCCTCGTGCGCGAGGGCACGGCCGTCGGGGAGGCGCAGGTGCTACTCCTCGACCAGCTCGATGAGCGAGCCGAACGCGGTCTTGGGATGCAGGAACGCCACGGTCGTGCCCCGGCTCCCGGGCCGGGGCACCTCATCAATGACCTGATGGCCTTCGCGCTTCACCCGCTCGAGCGCGGCGGCGCAGTCGTCCACCCGGTACGCCACGTGGTGGATGCCCTCACCCTTCTTGTCGAGGTACTTGGCGACCGGGGAGTCGTCCCGCACGGGCGTCAGGAGCTGGATGTACGAGTCGGCGACGCGCAGGAGCACTTCTTCGACGCCGTCGTTCTCGACAACCTCTCGGTGTACGGGCTCGACCCCGTACGTGCGGCGGTAGTACTCGACGGCGTCGTCGAGATCGCGCACCGCGATCGCCACGTGGTCGATCTCGGTGAGGACGGGATCGCTCATGCCTCAGCCCTTGTGGTGACGGCGGAACAGCGTGATCTGGTCGAGGTGCTCCTCACGGAGCTCGGGGTTCGTGACGCCGAGGCCTTCCTCCGGTGCCAGGCAGAGCACGCCAACCTTCCCTTCGACGAGGTTCCCGTGCACCTGCGCCGCCGCCTCGCCAGTCTGGTCGAGCGGGTACACGACCGACAGCGTCGGGTGGATCTTGCCCTCACCCACGAGCCGGTTGGCATCCCACGCCTCGCGGTAGTTCGCGAAATGGCTGCCCTTGAGAGTCTTGAGCATCATCCAGAGGTAGCGGTTGTCGTACTCGATCGTGAATCCGGAGGTCGCCGCGCACGTGATGATCATCCCGCCCCGCTTGCACACGAACACCGAGGCGCCCATCGTCTGACGCCCCGGGTGCTCGAACACGATGTCGGGATCGGAGCCGACGAGCTCCCGGATCTTCTTGCCCAGCCGGCGCCACTCGCTCGGGTCCTGTTCGTGCTCGTCCTTCCAGAACTTGTAGCCCTCGGCCTTGCGGTCGATGACGTGCTCGACGCCCATCTCGTGCAGGAGCTCGGCCCGCTCCGGCGACGACACCACACCCACCGGCGTGCCGCCGCCGTTGAGCACGTACTGGGCGGCGTAGGCGCCGATCCCGCCGCTGGCGCCCCACACGAGCACCTTCTGCCCCTGGGTCATCTGGGAGCCGTTGGGGCTGACGATCATCCGGTAGCTCGTCGAGTTGCACAGCGCGTTGCAGGCCGCCTCCTCCCACGTGAGGTGGGTGGGCTTGGGCATCAGCTGGTTCGCCTTCGCGAGCGCGATCTCGGCGAGGCCGCCGTAGTTGGACTCGAAGCCCCAGATGCGCTGGTTGACCGTCAGCATCGAGTCGTCATGCGACGAGGGGTCCTGGTCGTCGACGTAGTTGCAGTGGATCGTGACCTGGTCCCCCGGCTTCCAGTTCCGCACCGCGGAGCCGACGCGCAGCACGACCCCGGCGGCGTCGCTGCCCATGACGTGGAACGGCTGGTCGTGGCGCTTCCCCCACACGCTCTCCTTGCCGAGGCGCTTGAGGAACTGGAACGTCGGCAGCGGCTCGAAGATCGACGTCCACACGGTGTTGAAGTTGATGGCCGACGCCATGACGGCGACGTATGCCTCGTCCGGCGCGAGCTCCGGCATCGGGACGTCCTCGACGTGCGTGGACTTGCGCGGGTCCTTCGCCTCGGACGGCAAGCCCGCGAACATCTCCTGCTCCTCGGCTCGCACGACCGCGGCTCGGAACGCGTCCGGCAGCTGCAACGCGCCCACAGCGTCGCCGTCGGCGCCCTCGAGGATTGCGTCGCGAATGCTCTCGATCTCTGTCATACGTTTCTCCATTGGTCGCCGTCGCAAGCTCCGGCTCCTGCGTCGACGGTCGGCAAAGCCGCCGCCGCCGCGGTGACCGTATCTGACGTCGCGCCGGCTGGTTTGCCCGGCGTCTCGTGCGGCTACTCTCGCCAGGACGATCGTTTCTCGGGGGAGGGAAGCAATGCCCGGCTCGGTCATTCTCTCGTCGGCTCGTACGCCCATCGGCAAGCTGTCCGGTGCACTGGCGTCGTTCTCGGCCATGGACCTGGGTGGCTTCGCGGTCGCCGCTGCGCTCGACCGCGCTGGCGTCGGGCCCGAGCAGGTCGACTACGTGATCATCGGTCAGGTGCTCCAGGGCGGGCAGGGCCAGATCACCGCCCGCCAGGCCGCGGTGAAGGCCGGCGTGCCGATGACCGTGCCCGCGCTCACTGTGAACAAGGTGTGCCTGTCGGGCATGAACGCGATCTACCTCGCCGACCAGATGGTCCAGGCCGGCGACGCCGAGGTCGTGGTGGCGGGCGGCATGGAGTCCATGACGGCGGCCCCGTACCTGCTCCCGGGCGCGCGTGCCGGGTACCGGATGGGCGACGGCGAGCTCGTCGACTCGTTGATCCGGGACGGCTTGTGGTGCGCGTTCGACGCCGTCCACATGGGCGCCGGCACCGAGCAGTACGCCGGTCGGTTCGGAGGCCTCACCCGCGAGGCCCAGGACGAACTGGCAGCGAAGAGCCACGAACGGGCGGCCACGGCCATCAAGGAAGGCCGCTTCGCCGCCGAGATCACTCCGGTGAGCGTCCCCCAGCGCAAGGGTGAGCCCATCCTCATCGACACCGACGAGGGGGTCCGCCCCGGCACGACCACCGAGTCGCTGGGCAAGCTGAAGCCGGCGTTCTCCAAGGACGGCACGATCACCGCCGGCAACGCCTCCCAGATCTCCGACGGCGCCGCCGCCGTGATCGTCACCAGCCGGGAGAAGGCCGAGGAGCTCGGAGCCACGCCGATCGCCGAGCTCGTGAGCTTCGGCATGGTCGCCGGGCCCGACCCGTCGTTGCTGACCCAGCCGTCCCGGGCGATCAAGCGGGCGCTCGAGCCCGTCGACAAGTCGGTCTCCGACATCGACCTGTTCGAGATCAACGAGGCGTTCGCCGCGGTGGGGCTCGCCGCTATGCGCGACCTCAAGATCAGCGACGATGTCGTGAACGTCAACGGCGGGGCGATCGCGCTGGGTCACCCGATCGGGATGTCGGGCACCCGGCTCGTCGTCACGCTCGTGAACGAGTTGCGCCGCCGCGGTGGCGGGCTCGGCGCGGCCGCGCTGTGCGGCGGCGGCGGGCAGGGCGACGCCACCCTCGTGCGAGCGCTGTAACCACCCGAAACGGCGTCGTCCTCGGCGAGGCCGGCGGCGCGGCGAAGGTGCTGACGCCGTAGCTTTCCGCGCGGCGATGGCGGCTTTGCCGACCGTCTCCGCAAAGCCGGAGCTTGCGACGGCGAGGAGGGAAGTGAGCAGCAACCCGGCGCAGCTGCGGCCGCTGGGCGTCGGCGAGACGCTCGACGCCGGCATCAAGATCTACCGGAACAAGTTCGCCACGATGCTCGCAGCGGTGGCGATCGTCGTCGTGCCGGTTCAGGTGCTGAGCATCCTCGTCACACTGTCGATCCCGAACAGCACCACGACGACCGCCGGCACCACGACGACCACGTCGGGCGACGGCTGGGCCGGCTTCGCCGCCTTCCTGCTCCTCCTCGTCATCAGCGTGATCTCGGCGGCGCTCGCCCAGGCCGCGTGCCTGAAGGCGGTAAGCGACACGTACCTCGGCACCGACACGGACTGGCGCGGCTCGCTGCGCTTCGGATACCGGCGGCTGGGCCCACTGCTCTGGCTGACGGTGATCCACGCTGTGCTGCTCCTGCTCGCGTTCGCGGCGTGCATCGTCCCTGGCATCTGGCTCTACGCGGCATGGGCGGTCGCGATCCCGGCGCTGCTGATCGAAGACGCCCGCGGTCTCAAGGCGCTGGGCCGCTCCTTCAACCTCGTGCGCGGCCGGTGGTGGCCGACGGCAGGAATCCTTCTGCTCGCCAACCTGCTCGCGTCCGCCGTCGGGTTCGGGTTGGGTCTGCTCGCGCTGCCGCTCCTGCTCTCCGGCGACGGCAACGACTTCGTCGTCAAGCTCGCCAACGGCGTGTTCGCCGCCGCCGCCAACGTGCTGACGATCCCGTTCGTCTCGGTGCTCGTCACGGTCATCTACTTCGACCTGCGGGTGCGCAAGGAGGGCTTAGACCTCCAGCTGATGGCGCAGCGCATCGGCGCGCCGGCGGCCGACGTGCACCCGGCGCCGATGCCGTGGACGGCGGTGCTCGAGCCCGGCGCGGGCGGCGGCTGGGCCCCGCCGCCTCCCGGGTGGGAGC
>JBKPDN010000236.1:0-2799 GCA_046727875.1 Actinomycetota bacterium
CGATGAAGGTGCGGTGGTGGTGGCTGCGGCGCGACCCGCAACGGTTCCGCGACGTCATCAGACCCCACGAGCACGTGACCCAGTTCAGCGAGGCCGGCCTTCATCGCACCCTCGCCCGGGCCGGCTTCACGGAATTGACCACGCTTCACC
The DNA here is from genome assembly GCA_046727875.1 of Actinomycetota bacterium. Classification (GTDB taxonomy): domain Bacteria; phylum Actinomycetota; class Acidimicrobiia; order IMCC26256; family JACDBD01; genus JALZAA01. The sequence continues at coordinate 151 of JBKPDN010000236.1, forward strand.
CCCCGCTGAGTCGCGGCGAGAGCAAGCTGCTCGACAGCGTCGCCCGGCTGGTGCCCCCGCTGCGTCAGGGACTGTTCGTCAGTGGGGTTGCACCCGACCGAGCACCCGAAGACAGCACGACGTGAGCGTGCGCGTGCTCCACGTGCTCGAAGCGGTCGAGGGCGGCGTCGCTCGCCACGTGACGGACATCGTGCGTCACGTGAACGCGGCGCACACGGTCGTCTTGCCTCCCGAGCGAGTCGGGGGTTTCACCGATATCACCGCGGCCGAGACGATGGAGAAGTACGGCGCGAGCATCCATTTCACGGCCATGCGGCGCGCACCGGCCGATCCGCGCAACGCGTCCGCGCTAGGTCGCGTGCGGAGACTGGTCCGGCGGACCCGGCCCCACATCGTCCACGGCCACTCGTCGATCGGAGGCGCCGTCGCCCGGCTCGCCGCCACCGGTACCGGAACGGCACGCGTCTACACGCCGAACGGGCTGCTCCCGGCGCGCGCCGCGCTCATGGCAGAGCGGCTGCTCGGGCGGGTCACGGATCGGTTCGTCGCCGTATCCGAGACCGAAGCCGAGCTTGCCCGGCGGCTGCGTCTCGCGCGCCCGGATCGCATCTCGGTGATCCCGAACGGCATCGACCTCGACGCTCCTGGACCACCGTCGCTCGACGTTCGAGCCGAGCTCGGGATCGATGAGAAGACCCCACTCGTCGGCACGATCTCACGGCTCGTTCCGCAGAAGGCTCCCGACGTCTTCATCAACGCCTGTGCCGGGGTGGCGACGTCCATGCCGGACGCCCGCTTCGTTCTGGTCGGAGACGGGCCCCTCGCGGCACAAGTTGGCTCGCAGGTGACGGCACTGGGTCTGGGAGACCGGCTCTTGCATCTCCGCGGTATTCATGGCGCTGCCACGCTCATGCCCCAGTTCGACGTCTTCGTACTCGCATCGCGCTATGAGGGCGCGCCCTACGCGGCGCTCGAGGCGATGCGAGCCGACACGCCGGTCGTGCTCACCGACGTCGTGGGCAGCCGCGACCTCGTCGTCGACGGCGAGTCCGGGCTTCTCGTCCCGCCGGGCGACCCCGGCGCCCTGGCGGCGGCGATCCTGCGTCTCCTCCGGGATGCCGAGCTCCGCCGCCGCCTGGGCGCATCCAGCCGAGCCCGGCTGATCGACCATTTCGACGTTCGGCTCATGGCCACACGGGTGGCGGCGCTGTACCGGTCCCTTGCGAGCGCAGGCGATGGCGGCGATCCGGGGTCTTAGACTCCCTGCGATCCAGGTCCTACACTGCCCCAAACTCGTGCCCAGATGGTAGGAGTCCGAGTGGCCGTAACCGATCGGGGCTACGAGCCCGCCGCGGAGAACGGATCCCGAAGGCCACGACTCGTGGCCGTGTCCGCACCTTCGATGATCACGGTCGTCGGCAAGCGTGTGACCGACTTCGTCGTCGGTGTGCCGCTTGCGTTGCTTGTACTTCCGTTCCTCGTCGTGCTCGCGGTCGGCTCTGCCGTCACGTTGCGCGCGTGGCCGCTGTTCATACAGCGCCGCGTGGGGAGGGGTGGCCGCGAGTTTCCGTTCCTGAAACTGCGGACGCTTCCGACGACGGTGCCACCCGCGGCGGACAAGTACCACCTTCGGGATGTGCGGATCCCCGCGTTCTGTCGCTTCCTCCGGCACAGTCACCTCGACGAGCTTCCGCAGTTGCTGCTCGTGCCCGTGGGGTGGATGAGCCTGGTCGGCCCTCGGCCCGAGATGCCCGAGATCCTGGCCCGATACCCGAGCGAGCTCGCGGCCGCTCGAAGCTGCGTCCGACCCGGGTGCACGGGGCTGTGGCAGGTCAGCACGTCGGTGTCGCACCTGATCTACGAGGCGCCCGAGTACGACCTGTCGTACGTGCGGGAGGGCAGCTTGCGGCTCGACCTATGGATCCTCGCCCGGACGCTCCGCTTGTACCTTCCGCGGGCCCGGTACATCGAGTTGAGCGACATTCCGCGTTGGGCCGAGGGACGGGGATTCGTGGGAGGCCAGGCACCCGCCGTCGATCCGCAACCCGACGAGCCCGTCGTGGAGCCCGAAGTCGCCGCGCACGCCGCGACCATGACGCTGGTCGAGGTCCCTCAAGACTGACCAGCACCGCGTCAGCTCAGTGACTCGGCGATCGCGACCATGCGGTTCTGCGCCAGGTCGCCTTCCAGCCGGATCGTGAGCGGTCCCCGCTGGAAGATGAGGGCATTGCCCGCCAGCCGCCCGTTGTCGAACACGTCGGCGCCGCTGGGGTCCTCGTAGAAGAGGGAGTGGTCGCCGCCGGAGATGAACACGCCCCGGTCCGAGCCGCTCGTCACGGCCTGGGCGCGCGAGTTCCCGGCCAGGTACTTGTAGAGCATCCCGCGCCCGTCGCCCCGGAACTCCTGCACGAGCAGCCCGACGCCGGTGTGCTCGCTCGCCGGCAACCGGGGCCCGGCTCGGTACGCGAGCGAGACCACGCCGCCGGCCTTGCTGTCGAACCAGACCCCGTCAGGCGTCCGGAAGCCGCGGAGCGTCGGCACGACGACCGGCATCTGCGCGCGCGCTGCGTCGAGCGTCGTCGGCACACCGAGAAGGAGCGGGCCGCCGGTCGCGGGCGCGCGCGGCGGCTGGCCCCCGTGGATGCGTAC
>JBKPDN010000237.1:0-3448 GCA_046727875.1 Actinomycetota bacterium
ACATCACCGAGCGCCAGCAGCTCGAGAGCGAGCTGCTGCAGTCGCAGAAGATGGAGGCGGTCGGGCGGCTGGCCGGCGGCATCGCGCACGACTTCAACAACCTGCTGACCGCGATCGCGGGCTACACGGCGTTGCTGCTCGAGGAGTACGCCGGCGACGACGAGCACCGCGCCGATCTGACCGAGATCGAGAAGGCGGCGACTCGCGGCGCGGCGCTCGTCGACCAGCTGTTGTCGTTCAGCCGACGCAAGATGCTGATGCCCACGACGCTCGACCTCAACGAGGTTGTCGAATCGACGCGCGGGTTGCTGAGCCCCGCCATCGGGGCCGACATCGAGCTCGTCACCCACCTCGCGCCCTCGCTCGACGCCGTCCGCGCCGACCGGACCCAGATCGAGCAGGTGCTCCTGAACCTCGCCGTGAACGCCCGCGACGCGATGCCGTCCGGCGGCCGACTCGACATCGAGACCGCAAACGTCACACTCCACGCCCGCGACGTCGCTGCTCACGTCGACGCCAGCGCCGGACCGCACGTGATGCTGTCGGTGCACGACACCGGGTTCGGCATGGACCTCGACACACAAGAGCAGGTGTTCGAGCCGTTCTTCACGACGAAGGAGGTCGGGCAGGGCACGGGTCTCGGCCTGTCGACCGCATACGGGATCGTCACGCAGGCCGGTGGCCACATCACGGTCGACAGCCGCCCCGGCGCCGGGACGGCGTTTCACGTGTTCCTGCCCAGCGTCGCCAAGGACGACGCCGCGTCTTCGCCGGTGGCGGACGACGTCGCGCCGCGCACGGGACGGGAGACCGTGCTCGTCGTCGAGGATGAGGCCGCCGTGCGCAGCCTTGCCAGCGACGTGCTCGGCCGGCTGGGTTACCAGGTGCTCGTCGCTTCGGATGGGCGGGAGGCGCTGCAGGTTGCCTACCGGCACCGCGGACGGATCGCTCTACTCGTCAGCGACGTCGTTCTGCCGCACCTGCGAGGCGTCGAGGTCGCCGATCGCCTTTGCGCGCGCCAGCCCGGTCTTCGCGTCCTCTACATGTCCGGGTACACCGAGACCGCCATCGTGCACGACGGGCAACTCGATCCGGGCGTCAACTTCCTGGCCAAGCCGTTCCTTCCGGGCGACCTCGGCAATCGGGTGCGAGAGATCCTCGATGCCTGACCCCGGGAGCGGCGGCGATGGCCAGGTGCTCCTGGTCGACGACGACGACACCGTTCGGCGCTTCTTCGTCCGCGCGTTGACGCGCGCCGGCTTCGACGTCGCGGAAGCCCGCGACGGGCCCGAAGGCATGGCGCGGATCGCCGAGGATGTCCCGTCGGTGGTCGTGCTCGACAACCGCATGCCGGGCATGTCCGGGCTCGACGTCCTCAACGAGCTGCGTCGCGACCCGCAGACGCGCACCCTGCCGGTGATCCTCGTGACCGCGCAGGGTGAGATCGAGGAGCGCGTCGTAGGGCTCAGCGCCGGCGCCGACGACTACGTCACGAAGCCGGTCCACCCCGACGAGCTCGTTGCGCGGGTGCGCGCCCAGCTGCGAGGCCAGGCGGCGTGGCGGGAGGCGATCGAGCGTGCCTGGCGCGACCGAGCATCGGTGGTGGAGGAGCTCGGCGCCCTCGACGGCGAGACAGCTCCCGCGCGGGTCGGTGACGGCGTCTGCGAGGTCTTGATGAATCTGCCGGCGACGGACGCGGCCGCCATCCTGCGCTTCGAGGGAAACGACGTCTCCGTGCTGGCGCAACGCGGTGGCGCGGCGGTTACTCCCGGCACCGTGCTGCCGCGCATCCTCGGCCTCATGGTGCAACGGCGCGCCCGGGCCGGCCCGTGGGCCGACGAGGCGGCATTGCGCTCCGACGCCGCGGTAGCCGGCCGCCCGGTGCTGTCCGCGTTCGCGCCGCTGTGGTGGCGGTCGACCTTGATCGGGGTGCTCGCGCTCGGGTTCGAGCCCGGAGCCGCCGCGCACACGCTGATCGCGCCGGCGCTCGCGACCGCGATCGACCTCGCACCCGCCGTCGCCGCCGCGCTCGGGCCGTCACTCACCGGTCCCGATGGAACGCGACCGCTGATCGAGCAGGTGATCGCGACCGGCGCGTTCGAGCCGGTGTTCCAGCCCGTCGTCGACCTCGTCACACGAGACATCGTGGGGTACGAGGCGCTGACGCGCTTCGACGACGGCACACCGCCCGAGGTGCGGTTCAAGGAGGCCGCCGAGATGGGCGTCGGCATACCGCTGGAGCACGCGACCGTCGAGGCATCGCTCCGAGCGGGGGCAAAGCTGCCGGACGACCTGTTCCTCAGTATCAATGTCTCATCGGCGCTGATCCTCGAACGTGAGACGATCACGATCGCCGCGCAGTCTCCGTCGCGTCCACTGGTGCTGGAGCTCACCGAGCGCGAGCCCGTCGATGACTACGGCGTGTTGACGCGCGTGCTCGAAGGCTTCGGGAGCGTGAAGCTCGCCGTCGACGACGCCGGCGCCGGCTACGCCAGCTTGCGCCACATCCTCGCCCTGCACCCGTCGTACATCAAACTCGACATCACCTGGGTGCGCGAGATCGAGCACGACACGGCGCGCCAGGCTCTCGTCGCCGGCATCCACCACTTCGCCGAGCTCACGAACTCCCGCGTCATCGCGGAGGGCGTCGAAACCGAGGGCGAGGCCGATGCGCTCCGCCGGCTGGGCATCGAGTTCGGCCAGGGCTTCCTGTTCGGCCACCCGCTCCCGGCCGGCGATCTCGTCTGACTCTCTGGTCGCACTTGCTTGCGCACGTGCTCCAGCCGGCCATCGTCTCGATCCGGGGCCGGGAAACCCGGCCCCTGTCGCAGGTGCCCTCCTCGTGCACCCGGGAGTGCTAGCGGTCGCGCAGGAACCACCCGCGGGGATCCCAGGTGCGCAGCGCGGTGATCTCGTCGTCGGTCGGGCCTGTGAGCTCCCGAACCGCGGGCGCGACGGCGAGGTCCCAGCCGCACGCGGCGCGGCAGGCGTCGATCCGCTCCGCGACCGTTCCGTCACCGGCCACGACCGTCAGCACCAGCTCGTCGCCGTCAACCTTCTCGAGCGTGCCGAGATCCGTTACGAGCGCGCGCACGTTGCGTCCCGGCGACGTGATGTAGCCGCACTCGGGTGGCGTGCGGCTTTGCGTGAGCGTGCCAACCACGATCGTTTCCGCCGCGACGCTGGCGACGTCGTTGCCGCCGCCCGAGCCGACGAGAAACTGACCACCGGGGACGACCGTCGAGTTGATGTTGCCGAAGCGGTCGACCTGCGCGCCGCCGAGGCACGCCACCGTCGTCGTGCCGGTCCCGCCGACGAGCGTGCCGAGCACCAGGCCGGCGTCGCCGAGCATCGTCGAACGCGGGAAGTTGCGGTGGTTGAGGACGAACGGATCGGCCGGTGTTGGCTCATAGCCCCAGAGGCCGATCTCGGCGGTGAGCTGCACCTC
>JBKPDN010000238.1:0-3684 GCA_046727875.1 Actinomycetota bacterium
ACGTCACGTCGTCGGGGCGCACGAAGATGAAGCTGCACGTCACCGCGGCCGACAAGCCGTTCTGGCTCGTGCTCGGCGAGAGCCACAACCGCGGGTGGGTCGCCTCGGTCGACGGGCACGACCTCGGCCAGGGCCGGCTCGTGAACGGGTACGCCAACGGTTGGCAGGTCGACCCCAAGGACGCGCGCACGCTCGACGTCACACTGACGTGGACGCCGCAGCGGACGGTGTGGATCGCGCTCGCGATCTCCGCGTTCACGATGCTGCTCTGTACCGCGCTCGCGCTCGGCCTGTTGCGGAGGCGCCGCCAACCGGCGGAGCCGGCAAGGGGGATGGACGAGCCGCCGGCCTTCCGTTGGCCGTTCGTGACCGCGGGGGCGCGCCCGCGCGCCGCTGTGGTCGCCGCCACTGCGATCGGCAGCGGGCTTCTCGCCGCCGTGCTGATCAAGCCGCTCGCCGGGCTGCTCGTCGGGCTCCTCGTGCTCGCCGCGCTCGTTCGCCCGCGCTGGCGTGTCCTGCTCGCGATCGGCGCACCGGTGGCGCTCGGCCTCGCCGGGCTCTACGTGCTCGTGGAGCAGACACTCAACACGTACCCGCCGGTGTTCGAGTGGCCGACGTTCTTCGACCGGGTGCACGTGCTCGGCTGGTTCGCGGTCGTGTTCCTCGCCGCCGACGCCCTCGTCGAGGTCGTGCGCACGCGGCGGCGCCGCGACGCGGATGCTCCCGAGCGGCCCGACTCGGCGAGCGGGTAGATCCCGCCCGGGACCGTGACCGCGCTCCGCCGATTCTCGATCGCGCTCGGTGTCGTCGTCGCCGGGGCGTTTGCAGTCCGGCTCGTGTACGTGCTCGTGCACCTGCGCCACGAGCCCCTCGGCGGCGACTCGCTCTACTACAGCCTGCAAGGCCACGACCTCGCGCACGGTCGGTGGTTCATCGAGCCGTTCCGGTTCCGCGTCGACCACGTCACCGCACCGAGCGCGGTCCATCCACCGCTGTTCTCGCTCTACCTCGGCGTGGTCTCACGCCTGGGAGCCGACTCGTTCCTCGCGCACCGCATCGCCGCGTGCGTCGTCGGCGCGGCCGCCGTGGGCGTGATCGGGCTGGTCGGCCGGAGGCTGGCGGGTGATCGAGCCGGCCTGATCGCCGCGGTGATCGCCGCGCTCTACCCGTACTTCTGGATCAACGACGCGGTCGCGCTCTCGGAGTCGCTGCTCGCGCTCACCACCGCGCTCATGCTGCTCGCTGCGTACGCGTTCTGGCGTCGACCGTCCCCCTGGCGGGCGGCGGCATTCGGGGGAGGGATCGCGCTCGTCGCACTCACGCGCGCCGAGGCCGCGCTCCTCTTTGCGATCTTGGCGCTGCCGATGGTCATCATGGCGCCCGGGCTCGACTGGCGCCGCCGACTCGAGCGCCTCGGCGCGATGGCGCTCGCCTCGGTGGTGCTCATCGGCCCGTGGGTCGGCTACAACATCGCTCGCTTCAAGGAACCTGCCTACCTGTCGACCGGCTCGGGCGTGACGCTCGTCGACTCGAGCTGTGACGTCGCCTACTCGGGCGACGCCATCGGCTGGTGGTCGTTCACGTGCATCCCGGACCGGCTGGCGAGCGACGAGGCTGTGAACGACCGGAGAAACCGTGAGGTCGCGCTCCGGTACGTGCGCCACCACAAGTCGGAGCTGCCGAAGGTCGTGGCGGCCCGCGTCGGTCGCATGTGGGGCGTCTTCCGTCCCCTCCAGACCGTCGACCTCGACGGCAGGGGCGTGAACGCCGACCGCATCGGGCTCGTTGCCTCGTACGTGCTGATCCCGCTGGCGATCTGGGGCCTCGTACTCCTTCGACGGCGAAAGCAGCCCATCCTGCCGATGCTGGCGCTGGCCGCTCTGGTCACGATCACAGCCGGGCTCTTCTACGGGGCAATACGGTTCCGTGTCCCCGCCGACGTGGCAATCGTGGCGTGCGCGGCGGTCGCGCTCGACACGGCCTGGTCAAAGTTGCGACCCGTCTCTCGGTAGGCTCCGCTCATCGCGCTGCACCTTCCCGCACTCGGATTGCGTCGCTCGCTTGCGGTACTGACGGCTGCGGCAGGGATCCTGTCGGTCGTGTCGGCCGACGTCGCCGGCGCCGCGAGTGACTCGGACCAGACACGCATCGCGAACTCCGGCCAGGCGTTGGCGAACGCGCGCAGCGCCAAGTTCCGGGCGACGACGCGCGCCGATGCCGGCGGCGCCGCATCGAAGGTCACGTTCGACGGCGGCGCCGACTTCGAGCACCGCGCCACCGAGTACTCGGTCGACGCAGCCGCGATCGGGCTCGCCGCCAGCGGGAAGGTCCGGGTGCGCTTCATCCGCGGCATCGAGTACTTGAGCCTCGACGCGTTGGAGGGCGGGACGTCGTCGACGACGCCTCAGCTCGCGGGCAAGAAGTGGTTGCGGCTCAACCCGTCGGACTTCGGCGGCGACACGCAGATCGGCCAAAGCAACCCCAGCGCGGGTCTCGACGCGTTGCGCGGCGTAACCGGTGACGTGAAGAAGGCCGGACGCGAGACAGTGCGGGGCGCCAGCACGACGCGCTACCGGGCGCAGCTCGACCTCGACCAGGCGGTGGCGAAGGCGCCAGAGGATCAGCGCACCGAAGTCGCGGGCACCGTCCATGCCCTCGGATCGGGCACGGTCCCCACCGACGTCTGGGTGGACGGGAAGGGACGGGTCCGCAAGCTCCGGCTGAGCGTCGGCAGCACGTCCGCCGGGAACAAGGGCTCGGTCGTGTTCGAGTACTACGACCTCGGCACCAAGGTGAACGTCGAAGAGCCGCCGGCGAGCGAGGTCGTCGACTTCTCCGACGTCCTCGGAGGGTCGACGCCCCCGGCCTCGTAGGCGAGAGGCGATCGTGGTCACTCCGACGCTCCGGCGGGTGGTTGGCCACACGTATCGCCGGCTCTGTCCGGCTCCCGCGTGTTCGCATCGCGAGCGCCGCTGGCTTTGGCCATCGCTCATCTTCTTCGGGGACCCGCGCTTCCATCTCCCTGTGTTGCCGTTCGTCGCCGTGCTCGTCGCCGTCACCCTCTGCCGTTGGTCGGTCGTTGTTCGTCGCCCGGGCTGGGGATCCCCGCCGCGGCGACCGGTCCCGCCCGGGGCTGGACAACGGGCAAACCGGGCAAATAGGGTAAAGCCCCGACGGTCGAGCGGGGCCAAGGGGGGAAGAAACAGTGGAGCGGCAGGTTTCTCGTCGGGTATTCGCCGTCGTCGTCGTTGCGGTCACGGCGCTCGCAGTCGCCAGGGGCGCCTACGCGGTCAGCAGTGGCGGGTACAGCGCGGCCGCCCAGGACTGTCCGAAGGATGCCGAGGCGAACAACGCCGGCGAGCCCGGTGCCAGCCAGCCGAACGCCGCCGTCCCGGGCTGCCACAACCTGAAGATCAACGTCCAGGACGGCCAGGGGAACCGCTACGCCCAGTTCGGGATCGACCAGATCCCGAACGGCGTCAGTGAGGGAAGCCCCGATTCCCTGCCCCATGCGTTCGACGCTGCGGTCGACGCCAACGGCACACCGGCCAGCACGCCCACCGACATGTGCGCGACGAGCGGCTTGGGGGTCGCCGCGCACGGCGACGTGACCGACCCGTCGGCGACCACCGCGACGCCGTGCACGGCCGCGCCCGGGCAGAACGCTGCCTCGCTCGCCACCTC
>JBKPDN010000239.1:0-13010 GCA_046727875.1 Actinomycetota bacterium
GCGCTTCACACTGCGGCGCTGGTACGCCTTCCTCGACATGCAGACGCGCGTCGCCCGCCGCATCCCCCGATTGATCACGGTGTCGGAGTCGTCTCGGCGCGACATCCTCACCGCCATGCAGGTCGACGCGGACCGGCTGCACGTCGTGCCCGTCGGCGCCGACCCGGCAGTGTTCCGCCCGCGGCCCGAGGTGCGCCGCGTCCCCGGCCGGATCATGACGACCGCCAGCGCCGACGTTCCCATGAAGGGTCTCGCGTTCCTGCTGGAGGCGTTGGCCAAGGTGCGCACCGAACGCGACGACGCGCACCTCGTCGTGATCGGCAAGTCGAAGGGGAAGAGCACCATCCCGCCGCTCATCGACCGGCTCGGCCTCGCGGGCGCTGTGGAGTTCGTGCACGGCGTGTCGACCGAGCGGATCGTGGAGCTCTACGCCGAGGCCGAGCTGGCCGCGGTGCCGTCGCTGTACGAGGGCTTCTCGCTGCCGGCCGTCGAGGCGATGGCGTGCGGCGTCCCCATCGTCGCGACCACTGGCGGCGCGCTGCCTGAGGTGGTCGGCCGCGACGGCGAGACCGGCCTCCTGGTGCCACCGGGAGACACGTCGGCGCTGGCGGGCGCGCTCGGGAGCGCCCTCGACGATGCCGAGCTGCGGGCCCGCATCGGCGCCGCCGGCCGCGCCCGCGTGCTCGACCGCTTCACGTGGCGCACCACCGCCGAAGGCACTGTCGACCACTACCGCGCACTGCTCGACGACCACGACGCCGCCGGAGCGCGCTGATGCTGACGGTCGACTTCGCGCGGCTCGATCTGCGCGACCGACAGACGCTCCTCGACCTGGGCTGCGGCGCCGGCCGTCACGCGTTCGAAGGGATGCGGCGAGGTGCCACCGTGGTCGCGTTCGACGCCGACGCCGCCGAGCTGAAGGACGTCGCCGCGGTCACCGGGGGGATGCTCGAGGCCGGAGAGCTGCCGCGCGGTCCCGCCGGCGGCGTCGTGAACGGCGACGCGCTCACCCTGCCGTTCCCCGACGGGGCGTTCGACCGGGTCGTCGCCGCCGAGGTGCTCGAGCACATCCACGATGACGAGAGCGCGATGCGCGAGCTCGTGCGGGTGACGCGCCCGGGTGGGCGCATGGCGGTGACGGTCCCCACCCGGTGGCCGGAGCGCGTGTGCTGGGCGCTCGACCACAAGTATCACGACACGCCCGGCGGCCACGTCCGCATCTATCGGCAACCCGAGCTCGAGGCGAAGCTCGAGCGCGCCGGGTTGCTGCTGCGCGGCTCGCATCACGCGCACGCGCTGCACGCGCCGTACTGGATGCTCAAGTGCGCGGTGGGCGTCGACAACGGCGACGCGCTGCCTGTCCGCAAGTACCACGACTTTCTCGTGTGGGAGCTCACCAAGCGCCCGCGCTGGTCCCGGCTCCTCGACCGGACACTGAACCCGGTGTTCGGGAAGAGCCTCGTCGTCTACACGGAGAAGCCGGAATGAACGTGCTGTGCAACGTCGAAGGAATCGTGACCGCCGACGAGCTCGCGGCCACAGTCGACGCGATCGCTGCGATCCAGCTCGCTGACGGGAACATCCCCTGGACGCCCGGCCACCACACCGACCCGTGGAACCTCGTCGAAGCGGCGATGGCGCTCGACGTCGGCGGCCGGCACACCGAGGCCGAGCGAGCGTACGAGTGGCTCCGGACCCGGCAGCGCCCGGACGGCGCCTGGCACGCGTACTACGTCGGCGACGACGTGAAGGACCCGACGCTCGACACGAACGTGACGGGCTACATCGCCAACGGCGCGTGGCACCACTACCTGTCGACGCGTGACCGGCGCTTTCTCGACGACTACTGGCCCGTCGTCGAGCGCGCCGTCGACTACACCCTCGACTACCAGTCCGAGACGGGCGAGATCGCATGGCGGGGCGACGACCCCGGCGACGGGGCGCTCCTCACCGGCTCGTCGAGCCTGCACGCGAGCTTGCGGTGCGCGATCGCGATCGCCGAGCACCTCGGTCACGAGCGCCCCGACTGGGAGCTCTCGCTCGGGTCGCTCGCCATCGCGGTGGCGCACCGGCCCGACGGGTTCCTCGACAAGCGCCGCTGGGCGATGGACTGGTACTACCCGATCCTCGGCGGCGTGCTGCGCGGCCATTCCGCGCACGCCCGGGTCGCGGCGGAATGGAAGACGTTCGTGGTCGAGGGGCGCGGGGCGCGCTGCGTGTCCGACCGGCCTTGGGTCACTGCGGCCGAGACGTGCGAGCTCGTCATGGCGCTCGACGGCATCGGCGCCCACATCGAGGCCTACGACCTCTTCGAGTGGGTGCAGTTCCTGCGCGCCGACGGCGGCGGCTACTGGACGGGCGCCAACTTCGAGGGCGGCGCGTTCCACCTCGACGGCCAGCTGTACCCGGTCGAGCAGCCCACATGGAACTCGGCCGCGGTCGTGCTCGCCGCCCACGCGCTGGCCGGCGAGGCGCCGACGGCGGGGCTGTTCCGAGGCGAGGGCCTGCCCGTGGGCCTGAACCCGTCGGAGCTCCTGGCGGCGGGCGCCGCGATCGAATCCGAGCTCGCCCGCCAGTCCCGCCGCAACCGGGACTAACCCCCGATGCGTGCGTAGGGAGCCACTATGTCCCCCTGTGCACGCATCAGTGGCGCCGGAGCACGCGCAGGCTGCCCGTCGTCGAGACAGGCGTGAAGGAACGCGACGCGACGGCGCGCTTCCACACCTCGAACGGTGCCTGCCCGCCCTCGCGGGGATCCTCGAACACGTCGTGGAACACGAGGAGCCCGTCGGCCGCGACGTGCCGTGCCCAGCCTTCGTAGTCGGAGACCGCCACGTCGAGCGCGTGACCGCCGTCGACGAACACGAGCCCCAACGGCGTACCCCAGTGCGCGGCGATCGTCGGCGAGTCGCCTACGACCGCGACCACCGCGTCCTCGAGGCCGGCGCTCTCGATCGTGCGGCGGAAGAACGGCAGGGTGTCCATGCGGCCCGTCGCGGTGTCGACGACCTCCGGGTCGTGATGCGCCCAGCCCGCCTGGTTCTCCTCCGAGCCTCGGTGGTGATCGACGCTGAACAACACCGTCCCGCCCTCGCGCGCGGCGGCCCCGAGGTACACGGCCGACTTGCCGCAGTAGCTGCCGATCTCGAGCAGCGGGCCGACTTCGGCCGCGTCGCGCCCGGCTGCGTGCAGCGCCAGGCCCTCGGCGTCGGGCATGAACCCCTTGGCCCCGCGCGCGACCTCGAGGAGGCGTGCGTCCATCGTCAGATGACGGGGTCCTCGCGGTGGCGCCCGAACACGTCGGCCAGGGCGCCGACGATCTCCCCCACGGTCGCCTGCGTCGACACCGCGTCGATCAGGCCCGGCATCAGGTTGACGTCCGGCTCGCCCGCGTCCGCCCGCACCCGCGCCAGCGCCGCGCCCACGGCGGCGTCGTCACGGTCTGCCTTGACCTGCGCCAGCCGCTTCAGCTGGGCCTCCTCGACCTCGGGGCCGATGCGCAGGATCTCAAGCTTCTCGTCGCCGCCCGCGGTCGCGACGTTGACGCCCACGAGGAGATGCCGGCCGTCGTTGAGCTTGCGTTCGAGCTCGTACGCGGACTCGGCGATCTCGCCCTGGAACCATCCCGACTCGATCGCCTGGAACACGCCCTCGAGGAGCGAGCCGTCCCCGAGCCGTTCGAGATGGGCGAACACGGCCTCGGCTTGGCGCTCCATCTCGTCGGTGAGCTCCTCGACGAACCACGAACCGCCGAGTGGGTCGGCCACGTTCGGGATGCGCGTCTCGTGCGCGATCACCTGCTGCGTCCGCAGCGCGAGGCGAGCCGCGTTCTCGGTGGGCAGCGCGAGGACCTCGTCCATCGAGTTCGTGTGCAGGCTCTGCGTGCCGCCGAGCACGCCGGCGAGCGCTTCGATGGCGGTACGGACGATGTTGACCTCGGGCTGCTGGGCAGTCAGCGAGACGCCCGCGGTCTGCGTGTGGAACCGCAGCTGCAGAGACCGCTCGGCCCGCGCGCCGTAGCGGTCGGTCATCCACCGGGCCCAGATGCGACGCGCCGCCCGGTACTTTGCGATCTCCTCGAAGAAGTCGATGTGGGCGTTGAAGAAGAAGGACAGCCGGGGCGCGAACTCGTCGACCCCGAGCCCCGCGGCCGTTCCCGCCTCGACGTACGCGAACCCGTTGGCCAGCGTGAACGCCAGCTCCTGGGCGGCCGTGCTCCCTGCTTCGCGGATGTGGTACCCGGACACCGAGATCGGGTGCCAGCGCGGCATCTCCGTCGTGCAGAACCGCAGCGTGTCGGCCACGATCCGCATCGACGGGCGGGGCGGGAAGATGAACTCCTTCTGCGCCTGGTACTCCTTGAGGATGTCGTTCTGGAGCGTGCCTCCGAGATCACTCCGGGCCGCGTCGTTGCGCTCCGCCGCCGCGATGTACATCGCGAGCAGGATCGCTGCCGGCGAGTTGATCGTCATCGACGTGGTGACGTTCGACAGGTCGATGTCGCGGTAGAGGTCCTCCACGTCGGCCAGCGTGTCGACAGCGACACCGCACTTCCCGACTTCGCCCATCGCAAGCGGGTCGTCCGAGTCGCGGCCCATCAGCGTCGGCAGGTCGAACGCCGTCGAGAGCCCGTCGCCGCCCGCTGCGAGCAGCTCGCGGAACCGCCTGTTCGTGTCGGGCGCGGTGCCGAAGCCGGCGAACATGCGCATCGTCCAGAGCTTCGACCGGTACATCGACGCGTACGGCCCGCGCGTGTACGGCCACTCGCCCGGGAACTCGCCGTCGTCGGGCCCGTAGACCGGCGCCACGGGAACTCCCGACATCGTCGTGAAGTCGGCCTCGCGCAGCTCCGCCGCGTCGAACGCCTGCTGCCAACGATTGCGTGGCGTCGTCACCGCGTCCACGGTAGCGGCAACCGCCCGCAGTGGCGCGAAGGCGCCGGACATCGGGAGAGACGCGTTTCGCGCCCGCGATCGGCGCCGGGTACAGTCCGCGCGACCCCCGGTGCCCGCCCGAGGAGAGCAATCGTCATGGAGCAGCGCCAGGCCCCCGACCGCAACCTCGCAATGGAGCTGGCGCGGGTGACGGAAGCCGCCGCCCTCGCCGCCGGCCGGTGGATGGGCCGCGGCGACAAGGAGGCCGCCGACCAGGCCGCGGTGGACGCTATGCGGCTCGTCGTCAACGGCGTCTCGATGGACGGCGTGGTGGTCATCGGCGAGGGCGAGAAGGACGAGGCGCCGATGCTCTTCAACGGCGAGCAGATCGGCGCCGGCGGCCCGCAGTGCGACATCGCCGTGGACCCGATCGACGGCACCACGCTCACCGCCCTCGGTCGCCCGAACGCCATCGCCGTGATCGCCCTGTCGGAGCGGGGCACGATGTTCGATCCCGGCCCGTGCGTGTACATGGAGAAGATCGCGGTCGGGCCCGAGGCCGCCGACGTGATCGACCTCGACGCGCCCGTGACCGCCAACCTCCAGGCGGTCGCGAAGGCATTGGGCGAGGACGTCGACGACGTGACCGCCGTGATCCTCGACCGCGACCGCCACACCGACATCATCAAGGAGTGCCGGGAGGCCGGGGCCCGGATCCGGCTCATTCCCGACGGCGACGTCGCCGGCGCGATCTCGACCGCGTGGAGCGAGAGCGGCGCCAACGTGCTGTTCGGCATCGGCGGCACCCCCGAGGGCGTGATCGCCGCCTGCGCGCTGAAGTGCGTGGGCGGCGCCATCCACGGCCGGCTCTGGCCCCGCGACGACAACGAGCGCCGGGCCGCCAACGACGCCGGGTACGACCTGACCCGCGTGCTCACGACGGACGACCTCGTCTCGGGCGACGACGTGTTCTTCTCGGCCACGGGTATCACCGACGGCGAGCTCCTCCGCGGCGTGCGCTACTGGGGCGAGGGCGCTCGCACCCAGTCGCTCGTGATGCGGTCCAAGTCGGGGACGATCCGCACGATCGACTCCCGGCACCGCTGGCACAAGCTGATGCGGTACTCGTCCCTCAAGTTCGACTAACGGCGGAGCTGGGGCCAGACGCTGCGGGGCGTGACGTCGTAGCTGTAGATCGACCAGCCGATCGCTCCGTCCTGCTTCGCGGCGCGCACGAACCCGTCGTAGTCCTTCGCCTGCGCGGTGTCCCCGATGCCGCCGATCGCGTGCACCGGCGCGTTCGCTTCCCCGAGGTTGTTGCGGAGCCGGCGGATGTTCTCGTCTGTGTAGCGGAAACCGTCCTTGTAGCCCGAGTCGGTGTTGCGATTCGTCCAGTACGACATCGGGAGCCACACGTCGTAGAGGCCTGCGATCGTCTGCCAGGGGAAGTTGGGCCAGAAGTTGGCGTTGACTATCTCGAGCAGGACGGGCTCCAGGACGATCGCGCCGATCGGACGGTCGGGAGCGAGCTTGCGCACGCGCTGCGAGAGGTCGATGAGCGCGGCGTTGCGCTGCTCCGAATCGGGCACGTCGCCCCGGAACTCGATGTCGAGCGCGACGCCGTCGAATCGCTCGCCATTGGATTGGAAGTCGAAC
This sequence comes from Actinomycetota bacterium, assembly GCA_046727875.1. Lineage (GTDB taxonomy): Bacteria > Actinomycetota > Acidimicrobiia > IMCC26256 > JACDBD01 > JALZAA01. The sequence continues at coordinate 6,531 of JBKPDN010000239.1, forward strand.
AAGCCCCGGATGTGGCGCAGGTCGGAATCGACGTCGTCGAAATGCGGGAGATACCAGGCGACGACACGCAGCCCGGCGTCGTGGGCGCGCTGGAGGAACTGCCCGACGAGCTTCGGCGTGATCGTGGCGCCGGGTGAACGCCGGTCGTCCTGGGCCGCTTGGAGATAGAGCGTCCGCACACCCCGGCGTTTCATGTCGTCGACGCTCGCCGCCGTAACCGTCGGCTTCTTGCCCGGTTCCAGGAACGCGGGCACGTAGTCGTACACGTCGACCCACGTCCCGAGCCCGCGGTACGCGTCGACGTCGGTGCGCCCGCGGGCGCCGCCGAACACACCGTGAGCGCCGGCACCACCGCCGCACGCGGTCGCCCCGAGGACGAGGACGAGGGCGAGCGCGAGCGCGACGACGTGCGGGGGGAACCGTCGCATCGCCACACGCTAGGCCGCCGCCCGAGGATTCTGGCGTCGATCACATACGCAGAAGGTATGGAGACGACGCCAAAACCAGGGGTTACGCGCGGTCAGCGGCTCCGGCCACTTCGAGGCGGGTCGTCGCACGCACCAGCGCGGCCTGGGCTTCGTCGTCGTCGGGGTCGGCGCTCAGCCGCTCCTCCGCCCGCTCGCGGGCGCGCTGCGCGCGCTCGACGTCGATCTGGTCGGCCAGCTCGGCGACGTCGGAGAGGACGATCACGCGGTCGTTCGCCACCTCGACGAACCCTCCGTGCACGGCGACCACCTGCTCGCCGTGGTCGGGCAGGAGGCTCCGCACGACGCCGATCCCGAGCGCGCCGAGGAACGGGACGTGACCGGGCAGGAACGCGATCTCTCCCTCCGACGTCCGGCACACGAGCATGTCGGCCTCGCCGCTGTAGAGGACCCGCTCGGGCGAGACGACCTCGACCGTCAGGGGCACGGGCGCTCAGCTCTCCTGCAGCGTCTTGGCCTTGGCCAGCACGCTCTCGACGCCACCGACGTTGAAGAACGCCTGCTCGGGCACCTCGTCGAGCTCGCCGTTGACGAGCGCCTCGAAGCTCTGCACGGTCTCCTCGATCGGCACGTAGATGCCCTTCACGCCGGTGAACTTCTCGCCGACGAAGAACGGCTGCGACAGGAACCGCTGGATCTTGCGGGCGCGCGCCACCGTCACCTTGTCCTCCTCGGAGAGCTCGTCGATCCCGAGGATGGCGATGATGTCCTGCAGCTCGTTGAACCGCTGCAGCACCTCCTGCACGCGGAGGGCGCAGTTGTAGTGGCGCTCGCCGATGATCTCGGGCGCGAGGATCGTCGACGACGACGACAACGGGTCCACCGCCGGGTAGATGCCGAGCGCGGCAATCTGGCGGCTGAGCTCCGTCGTGGCGTCGAGGTGGGCGAACGTCGTGAACGGCGCCGGGTCCGTGTAGTCGTCGGCCGGGACGTACACCGCCTGGAGCGACGTGATCGAGTGGCCCTTGGTCGACGTGATCCGCTCCTGGAGCTCGCCCATCTCGTCGGCCAGCGTCGGCTGGTAACCCACCGCCGACGGCATCCGGCCGAGGAGCGTCGACACCTCCGAGCCCGCCTGGACGAACCGGAAGATGTTGTCGACGAAGAGCAGCACGTCCTGGTTCTTCACGTCACGGAAGTACTCGGCGACGGTCAGCGCCGCCAGCCCCACGCGCAGGCGCACGCCGGGCGGCTCGTCCATCTGGCCGAAGATCAGGGCGGCCTTGTCGATGACGCCCGACTCCTGCATCTCGAGCCAGAGGTCCGTGCCTTCGCGCGTGCGCTCCCCCACGCCCGCGAACACCGACACGCCACCGTGCTGCGTGGCGACACGGTTGATCATCTCCAGGATGATGATGGTCTTGCCCACGCCGGCGCCGCCGAACATGCCGATCTTGCCGCCGCGGACGTACGGCTCGAGCAGGTCGATGACCTTGATGCCGGTCTCGAACATCTCGCTGCGCGGCTCGAGCTCGCGGAACGGCGGCGGTTCACGGTGGATGTCCCAGTGGTCGTCGATGCCGGTGAGCTGATCGGTCGAGACGTCGAGCGGCTCGCCGAGCACGTTGATCACGTGGCCGAGGACGCCATCGCCCACCGGCATCTGGAGGCCGTGCCCCAGGTTGCGCACCTTCGTGCCGCGGCGGAGGCCGTCGGTCGGCTTCATGCAGATGGCCCGGACCCGGCTGTCGCCGATCTGCTGGGCGACCTCGGCCACGATGCGGACGGTGTCACCCTCGAGGTCGATCTCCATCTCGATGGCGGTGTTGATCTCGGGCAGGGCGTCGGGCGGGAACTCGACGTCGACGACCGGGCCGGCGATGGCGACGACTCGCCCGTCCTTCAGCTCGGTCTCGGTCCGTTCTTCGGCCAGCGTCATTGCGTCTGCTCCTCGTTGCGACTGCTCACTCTGCGTGTACGCGGACTCGGAGGTCCTCTCCGAAGGGCTCTTCCCCGCCGTGCTGTCCGAGCTGGCGAAGGGCTTCGGCGCCCCCCACGATCTCGGTGATCTCGGTCGTGATGGCGTCCTGCCGGGCCCGGTTCATGACCCGCGTGAGGTTCACGGTGAGCTCGTCGGCGTTGTCGCTCGCCGCCTTCATCGCCCGCTGCCGCGCCGCGTGCTCGGACGCGGCCGCGTTGAGCAGCGCCGCGTAGATCCGAGCCTCGACGTAGCGGGGCAGGAGGCGTTCGAGGATCTCCTCCGGGCCGGGCTCGAACTCGTAGCCCGCCCGCGCCCCCGCGGTCTCCTGGCGACCTTCGTCCTCGTCGCGAACGATCTCACGCTCGAGCGGCATGAGCGGGCGGACGACGACCTCCTGGCTCCCCACGCTGATGAAGCGCGTGTAGATGACCTGGACCATGTCGAGCCGCCCGTCGAGGAACGGCTCGCTCACACGCTCTGCGATGACACGGGCGTCCTCGTAGGACGGCTGGTCGCTGAACCCGGTGAACGACGACTCCACGGGGAGGTCCCGGTACCGGAAGTAGCTGTCCCCCTTGCGGCCGACCACGTAGACCGACGACTCGCGTCCCAGCTCCCGGTGCTCCTCGATCTCGCCCTCGGCGGCGCGCAGCACCGACGAGTTGTACGCGCCGCACAGCCCGCGATCCGCGGTGACCACGATGTGGCCGACACGGCGAATCTCCGGCCGCGGCACGAGCAGCGGGCTGTCGATGCTGCCGCCGGCGTCGGCGAGGTCGTGCACCACCTCGGTGATCTGGTCGCTGTAGGGGATGGCGGCCTCGACCCGGGCTTGGGCGCGCACGATGCGGCTGGCGGCGATGAGCTCCATCGCGCGCGTGATCTTCTTGGTCGACTGCACGCTCCGGATGCGTCTGCGGAGGATCCGCTCCTGGCCGCCTGCCATGCCGCGTTACTCCGTCGCCAGCGTCTTGTCGGACTCGGGCTCGCCGACGGCCTCGCCTTCGAGCGCCTCGATCGTGGTGTCGGCACCGCCCGAGGGCTCGAACATCAACTTGAAGTCGTTGACCGCCTGCTTGAGCACGGCCTCGTCCGGGAGCTGACCCGTGTCGCGGATCGAGGCCAGCACGTCGGCGTGCCGAGTGCGGAAGTAGTCGTGCACCTCGCCTTCGAATCGCTTGACGTCCTCGACAGGGAGGTCGTCGAGCGCGCCCGACGTGCCGACGAAGATCGAGATCACCTGGAGCTCGACCGGCAGCGGCGCGTTCAACGGCTGCTTGAGCAATTCGGTCAGGCGGTAGCCACGGTCCAGCTGCGCCTGCGAGACGCGGTCGAGCTCGGACCCGAACGTCGCGAACGCCTCGAGGTCACGGAACTGCGCGAGGTCGATCTTGAGCGTCCCCGCCACCGACTTCATCGCCTTGATCTGCGCGTCGCCGCCGACCCGGGACACCGAGATGCCGACGTCGATGGCGGGCCGCACGCCCGCCTTGAACAGGTCGTCGATGAGGTAGATCTGGCCGTCGGTGATCGAGATGACGTTGGTCGGGATGTACGCGGAGATGTCGCCGGCCTTCGTCTCGATGATCGGCAGCGCGGTCAGCGACCCGCCGCCCCGCTCGTCGCTGAGCTTCGCGGCCCGCTCCAGCAGCCGGGAGTGGAGATAGAAGACGTCGCCCGGGTACGCCTCGCGGCCGGGAGGGCGGCGGAGCAACAGCGACAGCTGCCGGTACGACTCCGCCTGCTTCGACAGGTCGTCGTAGACGACGAGCGCCGCCTCCCCGCTGTCCATCCAGAACTGCCCGATCGCGCACCCCGCGTACGGGGCGAGATACTTGAACACCGCGGGGTCGGCGGCCGGAGCGTTGACGACGACCGTGTACTCCATAGCTCCGTGCGACTCGAGGGTGGCCACGGTCTGGGCGACGGTCGATCCCTTCTGACCCACCGCGACGTAGATGCACTTCACGCCCTGGCCGCGCTGGTTGAGGATCGTGTCGACCGCGACCGTGGTCTTCCCGGTCTTTCGGTCGCCGATGATCAGCTCGCGCTGGCCGCGACCGACCGGCGTCATCGCGTCGATCGCTTTGATCCCGCTCTGCAACGGCTCGTGCACGGGACGCCGGTCGACGATGCCCGGCGCCTGGATCTCGAGACGCCGGTGCGTGTCGGTGTTGACCGGGCCCTTGCCGTCGATGGGCTGACCGAGCGAGTTCACGACCCGGCCCAACATGACGTCTCCGACCGGGACCGAGAGGATCCTCCCCGTCGCCTGCACGGTGTGGCCCTCTTCGACCTCGTCGGCCTCGCCGAGCACGACGGCACCGATGGAGTCCTCGTCGAGGTTCAGCGCCAGCCCCAACGTGCCGCCCTGGAACTCGAGCAACTCGTTGACGGCGGTGTCGGGCAGGCCGCTGATGCGCGCGATCCCGTCGCCGACCTCGAGCACGCGACCCACCTTCGCCTTCTCGATCGACGGCGCGAAGCCGCCGATGTTCTTGCGCAGCGCCTCCGCGATCTGGTCGGCGTTGATCGTGGAGTCGGTCACGAGATCCTCTCCTTGAGCTCGTCGAGGCGGTGGCGGATGGTGCCGTCGATCACGGTGTCGCCGACGCGGGCCACGACGCCACCGAGCACCGTCGGGTCGACGACCGCCTTGACCTCGACCTGCTTGCCCGTGGCCTCACTGAGCGCCACCGCCAGCCGCTCGCGCAGACCCTCGTCGAGGGGCACGGCGCTGCGGACCTCGGCGACCTCGTGCTGACGCCGGGCCGCCGAGAGCTCGAGGAACCGATCCACGATCGCGGGGAGCTCACCGGCGCGATCGGCGCCGACGACCATGGAGACGAGACCGACGCTGATCGCCAGCCCCGCGCCGCCCATGAGCTCCTCGACCACGGCGACGCGACGATCGGCGGGCGCGCTGCGGTCGCTGAGCGACATGCGCAGCTCGTCGTTCGCGTCCATGGCGCGTGCGAAGCGAAACAGGTCGTCCTCGACCGCGTCCGGGTGGCGCTCGGCGCGCGCGACGTCGAGGAACGCCTGTGCGTACGCCTCGACGCGATCCGACTCCGGCATCGCCGTTACCTGCTCCCGTTCCCGTTCCCGACCTGACCGATGTAACTCTCGACCAGCGCGAGCTGCGTGTCGCGGTCGAGGTTGCGCTCGACGATCTTCTCGGCGAGCTCGATGGAGAGGTCAGCGACGCGGGCCTGGAGGTCGGCCTGGGCGCGGTTGGACGCGAGCTGGGCGTCCTCCTGCGCGCGGGCCCGCAGGTCCGCGGCTTCGGCCTCGGCCTGCGCGCGGACCTGGCGCTTCACCTCGTCGGCGGACTGGCGTGCTTCCTCGATGATGCGTGACGCCTCGTTGCGTGCGTCCGCGACCTGGCGCCGGTAGTTGGCCAGCTCGGTCTCGGCCTCGGTGCGCGCCTCCTCGGCCCGTTCGAGGTCGCCGCGGATGCGGTCCTCACGCTGCTTCATCATGTTGCGGACAGGCGGTAGCGCGTACTTCCACATCACGAGGAGCAGCACCACGAAGGCGAGCCCGCCCCAGATGATCTCGTTGTTCTCCGGCAGGATCGGGTTCGGCGCCTTCTGACAGTCGTCGATGGTGCCGCCGGCCTCGAGCTTCTTGATGCATTCCTCCTCGGTGCTGCTCTTGGGCTTGGCGTGGGCGACTCCCGGCGTGGCGACCACACCGAGCACGGCGACGGCCATGACGGCGATCAACAGTCGGATCCGCATCGGTAGCTCCTAGCCGCTGACGATGAATGTCAACACGAAGCCGAACAGCGCGAGCGCCTCGGTGAACGCGATCCCGAGGAACATCGTGGTACGGACGGTGCCGGCCGATTCGGGCTGTCGCGCCATGGCAGTGATCGCGTTCCCAACCACGATCCCGATGCCGATGCCGGGACCGATGGCGGCGCCGCCGTAGACGATGCCGCGGCCGATCGCGGTGAGGCCCTTGGCGAGCTCGCCGGCCTGTTGTGCTGCAAGCAGAAAGTCGTGCAACGAATCTCTCCCTGTGTCGGTTGGTCAGTGCTCGGGGTGCATGGCGAGACCGATGTAGACG
>JBKPDN010000240.1:0-3639 GCA_046727875.1 Actinomycetota bacterium
CGTCGGCAGCGACCCGCTTCGGCGTATCCCGATGATGGAGCCGCTGCGCGGAACGCGCGCCCACGTCGAATCGTTGTTCGAGGAGTGCACGACCCCCGCCGAGCTGGTAGCTCGGCTGGCGTCGTAGGAGGTCCCCAATGCCCGAGCGAGAGCGCAAGCAGCGCCCGGCGCCGAAGGAACGCGTCGAGGACGAAGTCGAAGATCTCGCGCCGTCGAAGCAGGGCGAGGAGCTGAAGGAAGAGCTCGACGACCTGCTCGACGAGATCGACAGCGTGCTCGAGGAGAACGCCGAGGACTTCGTAAAAAGTTACGTGCAAAAAGGGGGAGAGTAGAAACTCTCCCGCGCCCTCCAACTGCACGTACTTGTCACACCTGTTCCGTACTCTTCACGTATGAAGCGCTGCAAGAAGTGCGGAATGGTCAAGTCCCTCGACGAGTTTTATTCCGCGTCTGGGAACCGTGATGGGCGTCGCGGTGAGTGCAAGGTGTGCTCGCTATCGCTGCGAAAGCGCTGGTATCAAGCGAACCGCGATCGCGCAATGGCGTATGTGCGCGCATGGCAACAGGCGAACCCGGATCGGGTCAAGGCCTGGCGGTTGAAGAATCGTGCGCAGCGCCTCGAGAAGATGCGCGAGATCCACCTGCGCAACAAGTTCGGCCTGACTCCATGCGAGTACGACCGGATCCTCGAATCACAGGGCGGGGTCTGCGCGCTCTGCGAATGCCCGCCGACGCCTGGCATCTCGCTGCACGTCGATCACGATCACGGCACGGGCGAGATCCGCGGGTTGCTGTGCGTCCGTTGTAACAACGCCCTAGGCCTGTTCCGAGAGGATCCAGACCTCCTCCGACGTGCAGCCCGGTACGTGACCGCCGATGCGAAGCATCGCCCGCAGCGCCCGAGGTCGGAGCGGCTCATCCGTCAACGGGCGAGCGCGTTGCGGGAGGCTGCGGCGTAGGCTTCGCGCGTGGCGTTTCCCAGGCCCCAGGGTGGCGGTGTCCCGCCCGGACCGGTAGCGGGGGAGTACGCCCGCATGCACTTCCGGGCTGCGGCCATGGCGCGCCGCGTGCCGTCGGCGGAGGTGCTCCAGGGCATGGACGACGAGCGTTATGTGCGCCGGCTGCGGCGGCGGTTGCGATTCTGGCGGCTGCTCGGCCGCGTTCGCTGACATTTCGCCCGTGTAGGCTCGCTCGTCGATGAACGAGCGCGCGCTTCCCGTCTTCGGGCCCGCATCGGATCCAGGACCGTCGTTCACGGAGTTGCTGCGTCGAACCGCGCCGTCCGACACACCCGCCGCGCCGGGTGGAGGCGGGCAGACGCCGCTCGAGGTGACGCACGGCACCACGGTCGTCGCCATCCGCTACGCCGACGGTGTGGTCCTGGCCGGCGACCGGCGCGCCACCGCCGGATTCGCGATCGCCAGCCGGCGCATCGAGAAGGTGTTTCCGGCCGACGACCTCTCAGGCGTCGCCATCGCGGGCGCGGCCGGTCCCGGGACCGACATGGTCCGCTTGTTCCAGACCCAGCTCGAGCACTACGAGAAGATCGAGGGCGAAGGACTGTCGCTCGAAGGCAAGGCCAACCAACTCGCCCAGATGGTCCGCGGGAACCTCGGGGCCGCCTTGCAGGGCCTGGTCGTCGTGCCGCTCTTCGCCGGGTACGACGAGCGCCGCCGGGTCGGGCGCGTGTTCAGCTTCGACGTCACCGGTGGCAAGTACGAGGAGGCCGACTTCCAGGTCAACGGCTCGGGCGGTGTGCACGCCAAGAACTGGATCAAGGCGCAGTGGCGCGAGGGCCTCACCGCCGACGAGGCGATCGGTCTCGCCATCCGGTCGCTGTTCGCCGCGGCGGACGAGGACACCGCGACCGGTGGCCCCGACCTCGTGCGCCGCATCTTCCCGACCGTGGCCGTGATCGAGGCCGACGGGTTCCGGGCGCTCGCGGACGAGGACATCGCGCAACGCGCGGAGGCGCTGCTCGGAGGGCGAGAGGAGGGCGCCGGCCAATGACGATGCCCTTCTACGTGTCGCCCGAGCAGGTGATGAAGGACCGCGCCGACTACGCACGCAAGGGCATCGCCCGCGGCCGCAGCCTGATCGCGCTCGAAGCCGGCGACGGCATCGTCATCGTGGCCGAGAACCCCTCGCGCACGCTGTTCAAGATCAGCGAGATCTACGACCACATCGCGTTCGCGGGTGTCGGCAAGTACAACGAGTTCGAGATGCTCAAGATCGCGGGCGTCCGCCACGCGGACCTCAAGGGGTACGCATACTCACGCGAGGACGTCACGGCGCGGTCGCTCGCCAATGCCTACGCCCAGACGCTGGGCCAGGTGTTCACGCACGAGATGAAGCCGTACGAGGTCGAGATCCTCGTTGCCCAAGTTGGTGACACGCCCGAGGGAGACGAGCTGTTCCATATCCTGTACGACGGAACGGTGATGGACGAGGAAGGCCACACGGTCCTCGGCGGTCAGGCCGATTCGATTGCCGACACCCTCGAATCCCGATACCAGGCGGGCCTCTCTACCGACGACGCGATCAAGCTCGGCGCGTCGGTCCTCGGGGACGCCGACGGCGAGTCGTTGACGCCAGGGCAGCTCGAGGTGGCGGTGCTCCAGCGGGGCGCAACGGGACGCGCGTTCCGGCGCATCAAAGGCGACGCGCTCGGCGAGATCCTCGCTCGCTAGGCCTCGTCAACCGAAACGCGCGTACAGCGCGATCGGCGCGAGCCCGGCAGCGAGCAGCGCCGTGACCGCAGCGCCGCGAGCCCATGGCCCCGGCACCTTCTCGGGGCCGCCCCATTCACGTGGCGCCGCGAGCGCGGCGTCGACCTCGTCCACGAGCATGACGAGCTGCGCATCCTCCATCTGGTCCGCGGGGACGTAGACATCGACCCGAGCGAGGTCGCCCACGGTGAGCGCGTACGGCCCGTCGACCGGCCCGCGGAGCTTGGCGTCGATGCCCTCGGACCGGAGGCGGGCCTCCACCACGTGGGCGGTGAAGGAGCCGCTGACCCAGGTGAGGCGCTCCATCGGGACCATGGAAGGATCCTACGGCGGCTGGGCCAGCGATTACGCTGCACTGCCGCGGCGGTTGGCGCCGCGGTACGGGCGTTGGGGCAGGGCACGGGCGGCCCCGACAGGGCAGGACAGAAACGAGGGCAGGGATGGGAAGGCTCCTCCGGGCGGGTCTCGCGCTCGCCGTGTGTTTGGCGCTCTTCGGCGTCGCCACGGCGTCGGCGTCCGTCGGCACCAAGAAGATCTCCGACACCAAGTACGCCAAGACGTTGTGCGCCAAGCTCACCGCACTGGACACCTCCGAGAGCCAGTTGGTCGACAAATACAACGCGCTCCCGACCGACGACGCGGCGACGTTCCAGCGCCAGGCCGCTGCGCTCGTCGACTCGTACCTCGCCGACATCAAGAAGGCGTCGGCCCAGTTCCAGAAGCTCGAGCCCGACGTCGGCGGGGGCAAGAAGATCTCGAAGACCTTCGTCAGCTACTTCGATGGCGCCGCCAGCGAGATCCAGACCGCGCTCGACAGCTTCCGGTCCGCCGACCCGAACAGCCCGGCGTTCCAGGGTGACGTGACGGTCTTCGAGACGTCGCTCAAGGTGCTGAGCGCGAAGATCGGCGA
>JBKPDN010000241.1:0-4736 GCA_046727875.1 Actinomycetota bacterium
TACAACTACTCCCCGCCCACTGACGACGTCGTCGTGGACCGGCCGGAGGCGGTGGAGGTCACGACGCTCGAAGCGGGCCCGGTGCGAGCGCGGGTGCGCATCGACGCCACCTACCGCTGGCCTAGGTACGCGATCGGTGACGGTCGCTCGTGCTCGCGACGAGCCGACGAGACCATCCCTGTCACCGTGCACACGACGCTGGAGCTCCGCGGCGGAGAACGCTTCCTCCGCGTGCACACCGAGTTCGACAACCAGTGTCGGGACCACCGATTGCGGGCGCACTTCCCACTGCCCGCACCGGTCACCGGCTCCGACGCCGAGTGCGCGTTCGCTGTCGTCCACCGCGGGCTCACTGCCGAGGGCGGGCCGAACGAGTTCCCGCTCCCGACATTCGTCTCGCGCCGGTTCGTGGACGCGTCGGACGGCGACAACGGGGTCGCGCTGCTGCACGACGGCCTCCTCGAGTACGAGTTGGTCGACGAAGGCCGCGAGCTCGCGCTGACCCTGCTCCGCTCGACCGGGTACCTGTCCCGGGCTGAGCTCGCGCTGCGGCCGAACCCGGCCGGCCCGATGGATCGGGTCGACGGTGCGCAGATGCTCGGGAACCACGCAGTCGACTACGCGGTGCTGCCCCATCGGGGCAACTGGCGCGCGGCGCGGCTCTACGAGGCTGCCGACGAGCTCCTCGTGCCGCTGGAGCGGGTGCGCGCGGGCGGCGTCGCCGGCGCGACGCGCCCGCCCACCGGCCAGGCGTTGCGCGTCGACGGCGCCCAGGTGTCCGCCGTGCTCCGCGAGCCTGGGGGGCTGGTCGTGCGCGTGTTCAACCCGTCGCCCGACGAGGCGACGGCTGTCGTCGAGCGCGACGGGGGGCCGGCCACGGGATGGACGGTCGACCTCGCCGGACGACCGCAGACTCGCGTCGAAGGCACGCTGGCGTTGCAGCCATGGGAGATCACGTCGCTCCGGCTCGACGACGCCCTTAGCTGAAGCTCCCCGCGTCGTCGGACGGATCCACCGGCGCGCCCGCCGGCGCTCGCAACAGCGCTTCGCCCCGCGACTCGGCGGCCGACCACGCCGGATCGAGCCCGGGAGCGGTGAGCCGCACCGGTCGCTCGCACTCCCAGAGCAGCGCCGGCCGGGCGCCGTGCCAGCGCACCGCGTACGAGATGCGGCCGGCGAGCGTCGGCGCGTCGTGCACCTCCACGCCCTGGCCCCGCCACTCGCGCGGGAGATCGACGAGCAGCCTTGCCGACCCATCGTCGCTCGAGACCACGAGGAGGTCACGCACGGCACGCAACAGCGGTGCGGGGCCGTTCGGCCAGGTCATGGTGGCGGACGCCGACCCGAGCAGTGCCAGGACGGTCGACCACGGAGCGGGGTCCGGTGTGCGGCGGCGGGCGCGTCCCCGCTCGCGCATCCCGAGCCGCCGCCACGCGGCGGCGGCCTCGCTGTCGAAACCCCAGTCCTCGAGCGCCGCGACCTCCTCGCCGCGGGGACGCCGACTCGCGTCCGCCGCCAGCAGCAACGCGGCGCGTGCGTTGTCGACCGCCTCCTGGAGCCGAGAATCGGGAAGAGCGACCCGCATCCCGCGCTGCAGCTGAGCCGTCCATCCCGCCGCCGCGACTGCCGCGTCCGGCAGCAACGAGAGATCGACGCTGTCGACGGGCGCCGACCGGTCCGGGCGACCGGCCGCAAGCGCGCACCGCAGCCGCGTCCGGTGCGCCACCGGATGGAGCAACGCCACCTCGAGCCGCATGCCCCGACCGCGAACCTGCGTGAGCTCGCCGGCCTCGGCCCGGCCGTGGACCACCGCATCGAGCGTCTCGTCGGCCATGCCCGCCGCCCACCGCATCGCCGGGCGCGGCGAGCGCAGCGCCGCGCGCCCGTCGACAGTCACCCAATCCCCCCGGGTGCCGACGGCGCGGAGTCGGCCGCCGGCCGCCGGGCCGAGCACCAGCGCGGCGACGAACGGGGCGCCGGAGGCGTTCTCGATCTCCACGGCGACCAGGCCCGCGGGACCGCCCACTCCGTAGGCGCGATGCACGGCGTCACCGCCGGGAACACGGAGCGCGGTCTCGACCACCGGTGTGGCGCCGACGAGCGACTGGCGCACGGCGGTCTCGCGCGCTGGGATGTGCCAGCGGTCGTCGGCACCGATCCACCAGTCGAGCCGCCACCGGGCGCCGTCGGGCGTGATCGCGCCGTGCGCATCGACACCGGCCTGGTGCGGAGAGCCGAGCACACCGACGCGCGTCGGGGCCCGCTCGCTCTCCTCGCTCATGTGATGCCGTGCAGCTCGGCCTTTGCCTCGCGCAGCATGAGCGCGGTGACGAGATCTTCGGCGCGCTTGCCCTCGTAGAGCACCGCGCCGACCTGCTCGGCGATCGGCATCTCGACCCGGTGGCGCTCGGCGAGCTCCAGCACCGCCGCCGTCGACTTCACACCCACGGCGACCTTGTTCATCTCGGCGACGATGGCGTCGAGCTCGCGGCCCTTGCCGAGCTCGACGCCGACGGTGCGGTTGCGGCTCTGCGTGCTCGTGCATGTCGCGACGAGGTCGCCCATGCCCGCGAGACCCGAGAACGTGAGCGGGTTGCCGCCGAGCGCGATACCGAGCCGCGTGAGCTCGGCGAGACCGCGCGTGAGGAGCGCCGCCTTCGTATTGTCGCCGTATCCGAGGCCGTCGGCGATCCCCGCCGCGATCGCCATCACGTTCTTCAGCGCGCCTGCGATCTCGCACCCGACGACGTCGGGATTCGTGTACACGCGGAACGTCGCCGTCATCGCCAGACGCTGCAGCTGGTGCGCGGTGTCCTCTTCGCGCATCGCGACCACCGACGCCGCCGGCTGCCCGGCCGCGATCTCGCGCGCGAGGTTGGGACCGGTGAGCACGCCGATTCGATCCGGGAGATGCGTCGGCAGCACTTCCCCGATCACTTCCGTCATGCGACGCAGCGTCCCCTGCTCGACCCCCTTGGCCAGGCTGACCACCGGCACCGCCGGACGCACGAACGCAGCCGCCTCGGTCAACACCGTCCGCATACCGTGCGACGGGACACCCAGCACGAGAACGTCAGCGTGCGCGCACGCCTCCTCGATGTCAGAGGTCACGCGCAGCTGTGCGGGAAGCGTGATGCCGGGCAGGTAATCGGGGTTCTCGTGGCGATCGGCGATCACCGACGCCAGCTCGGGCCGCCGCGCCCACAGCACGGTGTCGGCGTTGTTCGACACCAGGGCAGCGACGGCGGTGCCCCACGAGCCCGCCCCCACCACTGCGACGCGGGCGGCGTCGCTCACGAGGCGGTCTCGGCGTCGTGGGCGCGCGGTGCGGTGCGCACACGCGCGGTGCCGGGCGGCCGCTGCCACCAGCCGTCGTCGCCGGGGCCCGGGCGCTGCGGGTAGATCTCGCGGGCTCTCGCCACGCAGTCGACAATCGCGGCCATGATCCGGTCGGTGGCGTCGTGGACGTCCTCGTCGGCGTGGACGCGGACGGACGGTCCGACGACGACGGTCTCGGCGACGCCCCAACGCCAGTGCGGCTTTCGACCCTTGAACATCGTCCGGTGCGCCCCCCACAGCCCGACGGGCGTCACGGGTACGCCGGACTGCGCGGCCAGCCGGGCGGTGCCGGACTTGCCGGCCATCGGCTCCAGGTCGAGCGAGATCGTCCCCTCGGGGAAGATCGCGACGCACTCACCCCGTCGCAGCGCGTCGACTGCGAGCTCGAGGGAGCCGGCGGCAGACGTGGAGTTGCGCACGACGGGGATCTGGTGGACCTGGCGGAGCAGGAATCCGAGCGGCTGCTTGTCGAACAGCTCGGCCTTGGCGAGGAACCGCACGCGCCGGTGCCGGCGGTCGGCGAGGTAGGCCAACACGAGCGGGTCGAGGTAGGAGGTGTGGTTGCTGGCGAGGATCACCGGGCCGTGTGGTGGAACGAGGTGCGCGCCTTCGATCGTCCACTTCATGCCGTAGTGCAGTGGCGGCAGCAACGCGGTGCGAGCTACGGAATACACCGGTTCCACGGCCGGTAGCATACGCATTCGCATGCGATTCGACGCCCTGCGAGTGTCCGAGATTCTCGTATGACCGGTGCGGGTGTCGTGATTCCGGTGCGAGCGTTCGCGTTGGGCAAGGCGCGCCTCGCCGACCAGCTCGACGACGCAACTCGCGTCGAGCTCGCCCGCCGGTTGGCCGACCGGGTGGCGGCGGCCTCGGCCGAGCTCCCCACCGTCGTCGTTTCAGCGGCGTCGGACGTGCGCGACTGGGCGCGTGCGCGTGGCCTCGACATGCTCGATGACCCCGGCACACTCGATGAAGCCGCCGCCGCCGGATGCCGGTGGGTCGCGACGCGTGATCGCGCTCGCGCGGTGATCGCCCATGCAGATCTGCCGTTCGCCCGATCGCTCACACCGCTCGCCCGCGACGGCGCTCGACCGATCGTCGCCATGGTTCCGTGCCATCGCGACGACGGGACGACGGTGCTCTCGGTGCCGGTCGACGTCCCCTTCCAGTTCGCGTACGGGCCCGGCTCGTTCCGGCGGCACGCAGCCGAAGCCCGCCGGCTCGGGCTGGGTTTCCGGGTCGTCCGCGACGCCGAGCTCGCCTTCGACGTCGACGTCCCCGACGACCTCGACCGGCTCGATCACCTTGTCTCGTCCCTCGACTGATCTACCCACACCGGCGCGGGTACTGGCGATCGGCGCTCACTCCGACGACATCGAGTTCGGCTGCGGCGC
>JBKPDN010000242.1:0-3146 GCA_046727875.1 Actinomycetota bacterium
CTGCTCGACGCCGTCGTCGCCGCGCTGCCGCCCACACCGCCGACCACGTCCGAGCCCGAGGCGGAGCACGGCCCGTTCTCGATCGCGATCGTCGGCCGACCCAACGTCGGGAAGTCGACGCTGTTCAATCGGCTCGTTGGCGACGAACGGGCCGTCGTGCACGACGAGCCGGGCACGACGCGCGACTCGATCGACACGATCGTCGACACCGACGACGGTCCGCTGCGGTTCGTGGACACCGCCGGGATGCGGCGACGCAGCCGCGTCGACGAGCCGACGGAGTACTACAGCGTGGTCCGAGCGCTCCAGGCGGTCGACCGCGCCGACGCCGCCCTCTTCGTCGTGGACGCGTCCGACGGAGTGACGCACCAGGATCAGCGCCTCGCCGAGCGCATCGACGCCGCCGGGACAGCCGCGGTCGTGGTGCTCAACAAATGGGATCTGACCGACGCCGAGAAGCGCAAGGAAGTGATGGAGGCGGCTGCGGATCGGCTCGCGTTCCTCGCGTACGCCCCGGTCCTCAAGATCTCGGCGCGCACGGGCCGCAACCTCGGCGACGTCATCCCGGCGCTCCGTGAAGCGGAGGCCGCGTATCACCGCCGGGTCCCGACCGCGGCCCTGAACCGAGTGGTGACGGACGCGCAGCAGCGGCATCCTGCGCCGGCCGTGCGCCGGCATCGCCCGCGAGTGCTCTACGCGACCCAGGGGGCGACCGACCCACCGACCTTCACGCTGTTCGTGTCGCACAAGCTTCCGCCGACGTACCTCCGCTATCTCGAGCGACGCATTCGCGAGGCGTTCGACCTCGGTCCTACACCGGTGAAGATCCGAGTGCGCCTGCGCGCTCGGTAGCCTGGGCCGCACCTCATGAGCGACGACCGGGTTCGCAAGCACGTCGAACGTGCACAGCAGGGCAATCTCGAGCGCGAACGGGAAAAGCTCGCCCGCCAAGGAAAGCTGTTCGTGCGCGACCGCCTCGGCAGGCTGCTCGATCCCGACTCCTTCGCGGAGGACGGCCTGCTCGCCAACGCGCTCGCCGGTGATCTCCCCGCTGACGGAGTCGTGACCGGCGTGGGGCGCATCGACGGGCGCCCCGTGTGCGTGATGGCCAACGACCCGACGGTGAAGGCCGGTTCGTGGGGCGCGCGCACGGTCGAGAAGATCGTTCGCCTCACCGAGACCGCGCTGCGTCACGAGCTCCCGGTCGTGTACCTCGTCGACTCGGCCGGCGCGCGCATCACCGACCAAGTCGAGCTGTTCCCCGGCCGGCGGGGCGCGGGGCGCATCTTCGCCAACCAGGTGCGTCTCTCGGGCCGGGTGCCGCAGGTCTGCTGCCTCTTCGGCCCGTCGGCCGCCGGGGGTGCGTACATCCCCGCGTTCTGCGACGTCGTGTTCATGGTCGAGGGCAACGCGTCCATGTACCTCGGGTCGCCGCGCATGGCCGAGGAGGTCATCGGCGAGCACGCGACGCTCGAGGAGATGGGCGGCGCCCGCATGCACGCGACCGTCAGCGGATCGGGCGACAATCTCGTCGCCGACGACGACGCCGCGCTCGAGGCCGCCAAGCGGTGGCTGTCCTACCTGCCGTCGAGCTGGCGCGAGTCTCCACCGGTGATCGAGGAGGGAACGCCCCGGGCGGACGCGAAGCCGATCGGCGACGTCGTTCCCGCCGAGGAGCGCCGTGCGTACGACATGCACAAGGTCGTCGACGCGCTCGTCGACGAGGGCAGCTTCTTCGAGATCAAGCCGCTGTACGCCAAGGAGCTGATCGTGGGGTTCGGGCGGCTGGCGGGGGAGAGCGTCGGGATCGTCGCCAACAACCCGATGCACCTCGGCGGCGTGCTGTTCGTCGACTCGGCCGACAAGGGGGCCCGGTTCATCTGGCTGTGCGACGCGTTCAACGTCCCGCTCGTGTTCCTCGCGGACGTGCCCGGGTTCATGATCGGGACGGCGGTCGAACGCGAGGGGATCATCCGCCACGGCGCCAAGATGATCACGGCTGTGACCGAGGCGTCCGTGCCCAAGGTGTCGGTCATCGTCCGCAAGGCGTACGGCGCGGGCCTGTACGCAATGTGCGGTCCGGCCTTCGACCCGGACGCGTGCCTCGCGCTCCCCACAGCTCAGATCGCGGTCATGGGTCCCGAGCCGGCCGTGAACGCGGTCTTCTACAACAAGATCCAGGCCATCGAGGATCCCGAGGAGCGGGCGACCTACATCGCCGAGCGAAGGGCGGAGTACGAGACCGACGTCGACCTCGTCCACCTCGCGGCCGAGCTCGTCGTGGACGCGGTCGTCGAGCCTGACGCGTTGCGGGCCGAGCTCGTCAACCGGCTCGGCGTCAGTCGGAGCCGGCGACGCGAGGACTTTCAGCGGCGTCACGGCGTTCCGCCGGTGTGACGACCGGGCGCGACACTGGTCTCGTGCCCTGGTGCAACACCTGCGACCGATTCCTGTCGCCGCCCACCGTGCGGGAAGACGGGACGTGCCCGACGTGCGGTCGCCCCGTGCAGGAAGGGGGCGCGCACGCCGCGCCCACGACTAGCGAGGAACCATCCGAGGGGCGGCGCACGCCGCTGCCGTGGCATCTGAAGCTGCTCGCGGGCGCGCTCGCGATCTACCTCGGATTCCGTGCGTGGCAAGGCATCGAGTGGATCATCCACAAGCTCTGATTCGGGGCCGGGCGTAGACTCGATCCTTCTACGGGCTGTGGCGCAGCTTGGTTAGCGCGTCGGTCTGGGGGACCGAAGGTCGCGGGTTCGAGTCCCGCCAGCCCGACACCAAAACTGCAGGTCACCGAGGCGACGACCGGACGGAGGTGCGCTCGGGACCGCTGATGCTCACGAAATGCTCACGGAAACGCCGGACCGCATTCCCGCCGACCTCGCGGTCGTCATCGCGAACTACGAGACCGGCGCGTGGCTCGAGCGCTGCCTACGTTCGCTCGAAGGTGCTCGAGGTGACGTGTCGGTCGACGTGGTCGTGATCGACAACGCGTCCGGCGACGACAGCGCCGACGTCTCGGAGGCGCTCGGCGCGCGCTTGATCCGCAACGACACGAACCGCTACCTGTCACCTGCGTGGAACCAGGGGGCGGCCGTCACGCAGACGCCGTACCTCTTGTTCCTGAACCCGGACACCGAGTGGTT
>JBKPDN010000243.1:0-3592 GCA_046727875.1 Actinomycetota bacterium
GCCATGCGCCGCGACAAGGACTGGATCATCGACCCGGACGGCGACCAGGTGATGATGCCCGACGACATCCTGATCCTGCGCGGCCCGTCCGGCGGCATCAACGAGCTGCGCGGGCTCGCCGGCGCGCCGGAATGGCGCCCGCCGATGGTCGAAGTCGACCCGGCGATCAGCGACCTCGACCGGGCCGTCGACGTGCTGGTCGAGATGAAGAACATCTCCGAGGTGGCGGTCGGTCTCGCCTACTCGGCGCTGTTGTTGTACGACCAGAGCCTCGCCGCCGAGGTGAATCACCTCGAGGACCGGCTCGACGAGATGCGCGAGCGCCTCGAGGTCTGGGTGCTTCGCAGCGCCGCCGAGCACATCGACCCGTCGCCGTTGCGGGGTCTGTTGCACCTCGGGAGAGCGGCCGAGGAGCTCGGCGACGCGGCCCGGCAGATGGTCTGGCTGGTCGAGCAGGGCGAGGAGATGCACCCGGTGCTCGGTTTGGCGCTGGGCGACAGCGACGAGGTGATCGCCCGCGTGCCCGTCGCGGCCGGCTCACAACTCGACGGCCGCACCTTGCGCGAGATCAAACTGGAGCTCGAGACAGGCTCGTACCTGCTCGCGATCCGGCGCGCCGGCCGGTACCTCTACCGTCCGCGCGGCCTCGTACGGCTGCAGGCGGACGACGAGCTCATCGCCATCGGTCCCGACGAGGGCCGCGCCCGCCTCGCCGAGCTCGCGGGTTTCCGCGTGCTCGAGGACGACGACACCGGCGAGATCGACCTCGTCCCCACGTCCGACTCGCGCTAGTCGGTTCGCTCGGCGCGAGCCGCGGGTCGTTTTGTTCCCTCGGCTACCTTCGCCATCGTGACAACGCCGCCCCGTTCGGGTCAGCCTGTTGCGCCGGAACGGACGCACGACACGCCGCTCACCGGGCTCACCGCGGCCGAGGTCCAGGAGCGCGTCGCACGGGGGGAGACGAACGCCAGCTCCGAGCGCACGAGCCGCACGTTCGGCGAGATCGTCCGGGCGAACGTGTTCACCCGGTTCAACGCCATCCTCGGTGTGCTGCTCGTCGTCATCCTCGCCGTGGGGCATCCGCAGGACGCGTTGTTCGGCATCGTCCTGGTCAGCAACGCGCTCATCGGCATCGTGCAAGAGCTGCGCGCCAAGCGCACCCTCGACCAGCTGGCGGTGCTCAGCGCGCCACAGGTCCGCGTCGTGCGCGACGGCGAAGTGCGCGAAGTCGGCGTCGACGACGTCGTGCTCGACGAGGTGGTCGAGCTCCGAACCGGTGACCAGATCGCGGCCGACGGGATCGTGCGCGCAACGACCGCGCTCCAGGTCGACGAGTCGCTGCTCACCGGCGAGTCGGAGCCGGTCGACAAGGTCGTCGGTGACCACGTGCTCTCGGGCAGCTTCGTGGTCGCGGGGTCGGGGCGGTTCCAGGCGACCGCCGTCGGCGATGACGCCTATGCGCGCAAGCTCGCCGCCGAAGCCCGACGCTTCCAGCTCGCCCGGTCCGAGCTCATGGACGGGATCAACCGCATCCTCCGCTACGTCACGTGGGCGATCCCGGTCGTGTCGGTGCTGCTGCTCATCAGCCAGTTCAACGCCAACGACGACTGGCGCGAGGCGATCAGCGGCACCGTCGCCGGCGTCGTCGGCATGGTGCCCCAGGGCCTCGTGCTGCTCACGAGCGTCGCGTTCGGGGTGGCCGCGGTCACACTGGCCCGCCGCAAGGTTCTCGTCCAGGAGCTCCCGGCCGTCGAGGGGCTGGCGCGAGTCGACGTGGTCTGCTTCGACAAGACCGGCACCCTCACCGACGGGAACATCGTCTTCGACCGCCTCGAGCGGCTCGACGACCAGGCGCCCGTCGAGGCCGCGCTCGGCGCCCTCGGCGCCGACGAGGACCGCAACGCGACGCTGAACGCGATCGCCGAGGCCTTTCCGCCGACCGACTCGTGGTCACGCACCGGTTTCGTCCCGTTCTCGTCCGCGCGCAAGTGGAGCGCGGCGACGTTCGGCGACCGCGGTACGTGGGTGCTCGGTGCACCCGAGATGGTCTGGGCCGGGCGCAACGGCGACGTAGCGGCGAAGGCAGCCACGCTCGCCGCCACCGGTCAGCGCGTGCTGCTCCTCGCCCGCACCGACGGTCCACTCGACGGCGAGGCCCTGCCCGCCGAGCTGCGCGCGGCTGCCCTCCTCTTGTTCGAGGAGCAGGTGCGCCCGGACGCCGCCGACGCCCTGGCGTACTTCGCGCAGCAGGGTGTGGCGCTGCACGTCATCTCCGGCGACAACCCGGGCACCGTCGGGGCAGTCGCGGCTCGCGTGGGCATGCCACGCGCCGACGATCCCTTCGATGCGCGCCAGCTGCCGGAAGACCACGACGAGCTCGGCAAGATCCTCGAGGAGCACACGGTGTTCGGGCGCGTGACACCGCACCAGAAGCAGGACATGGTGAAAGCGCTCCAGGCGCGCGGTCATACCGTCGCGATGACGGGTGACGGTGTGAACGACGCGCTCGCGCTGAAGCTGGCCGACATCGGCGTCGCGATGGGATCGGGCGCGCCGGCCACGCGCGCCGTCGCGCAGCTCGTGCTGCTCGACGGGAAGTTCTCCACCATGCCGGGCGTGGTTGCCGAGGGCCGGCGGGTGACGGCCAACATCGAGCGGGTCGCCAACCTGTTCGTCACCAAGACCGTGTGGGCGACGCTGCTGGCGGTCGCGGTCGGCATCGCGCTGTGGCCGTACCCGTTCCTCCCGCGCCACCTCACGATCATCGACACGCTCACGATCGGCATCCCGTCGTTCTTCCTCGCCCTCGCGCCGAACCTCCGGCGGTACGTGCCCGGCTTCGTCAACCGCGTCCTCAGGGTGACAATCCCCGCCGGCTCCGTCGCGGCCGCCGCCGCGTTCGCGGCCTTCGCCCTCGCGCGCTTCGACGACCTCCCGCTGGTCGAACAGCGCACGGCTGCCACGCTCGTCATGCTGATGATGAGCCTGACCGTGCTCGTGATCCTCGCCCAGCCGTTGACGTGGCGGCGGGTCGTCCTCGTCGGCCTGATGATCGTCGGGTTCGTCTTGTTGTTCCCGATCGAGTCGGTGCGGGACTTCTACGCCTTGCACCTACCCCACGACGTGCTCGTCGGCACGATGCTGATCGGGTTTGCCGGCGTGGCGGTGCTCGCCGGGGGGTGGGAGCTGTCGCGGCGTCTCGGCCGCGGGCCGGCCGCCGCCGTTCAGGCGGGGACGGTCACAGCCAGTCGCGCCGCTTGAACCACGTGTACAGGAAGATGGTCAGCAGGAGCATGGACCCGAGCGCGGCGGGGTAGCCGAAGGCCCAGCCGAGCTCGGGCATGTTCTTGAAGTTCATGCCGTAGATCCCGGCGATGAGCGTCGAGCCCAGCAGGATCGCGCCCCACGAGGTCATGCGCTTCATGACCTGGTTCATACGGTTCGACACCACCGCGAGGTCGGCTTCGAGCAGACCGGTGAGCAGGTCGCGCTGGGTCTCGATCCAGTCCGTGACCCGCAGGACGTGGTCGTACACGTCCTGCATGTGGACGATCGCCTCGTCCCCGAGGCACTCAGCCTCCCGGCGCAGGAG
>JBKPDN010000244.1:0-5539 GCA_046727875.1 Actinomycetota bacterium
GAACCGGGCCCGTTTCGTGCGCGAGGCGCTGGGCGAGGCGTTCGACGTGCTGGCGGCGGTGAAAACCGCCCTCGACCCCCACGGGATCCTCAACCCCGGCAAGCTCGGCCTCCCTGATCCCTTCGGCGAGGTGCCGTGGCCATGACGCGTCCCCAGGGCAGCAATGTGTTGCTTCAGACACGCATCGGGGGATCGTGAGCATCCTCGTCGTCGACGTGGGGACGTCGTCGGTGCGGGCGGCGATCGTCGGCGGCGACGCCCGCGTCGAGCACGAGGAGACACGGCCGTTGCTCCCGTCGTCACCGGCGCCGGGCCTGGTCGAGTTCGACCCGGCGCGGCTCGCGTCGACGGCGCTCGACGCCGCCGGCGCCGCGCTCGCGGCCGCGGGCCCGGTCGACGCGGTCGGGATCGCGAACCAACGGTGCTCGACGGTCGTGTGGGACCGCGCCACCGGAGAGCCTGTCGGGCCGGGGCTCGGCTGGCAGGACCTGCGCACGGTGGGCCGCTGCCTCGAGCTGCGCGGCCAGGAGCTCCGGCTGGCGCCGAACGCATCGGCGACGAAGCTCGAGTGGCTGCTCGAGCAGATCGATCCCGAACGCGGGCGCGACCTGTGCTTCGGCACGGTCGACAGCTGGGTGGCCTGGACGCTGTCCGAAGGCGCGCTGCACGTCACCGACGCAAGCAACGCCGCCGTCACCGGGATGTTGACCGCTGACGCCGCGGCCTGGTCCGAGGAAGCGCTCGACGCGCTGCGCGTGCCGGCGGCGATGTTGCCGCGCATCGTCGACTCGTCGGGCGTGGTCGGTGAGGCGACCGCGTTGCCCGGCGCGCCGCCGATCGCCGGGATCGCCGGCGACCAGCAGGCGTCGCTGCTCGGTATGGGCGGCCTCCATTGCGGCGACGCCAAGATCACGTTCGGCACCGGCGGGATGCTCGACCTCGTGCTCGGCGCGCGCCGGCCCGAGTTCGAGTCCCGCGGGCCCGCGGGCACCTTCCCGATCGTGTGCCGCCGCGTCGGCGGCGTCGACACGTGGGGCGTCGAGGCGATCATGCTGGCAGCGGGCACGAACATCGAGTGGCTGCGCGACGACCTCGGTGTCATCGCCACCGCGGCCGAGAGCCACGACGTCGCGTCGCAGTGCGACGACACCGGCGACGTCTGGTACGTCCCGGCGTTACTCGGCATCGGGACACCGTCGTGGGACTACGGCGCGCGCGGCACGCTACTCGGGCTCACGCGCGGCTCGGGCCGGCCCGAGATCGTGCGAGCGGTGCTCGAGGGCATCGCGCACCGAGGCGCCGACCTGCTCGAGGCGGCCGAGGGCGACTCGGGCGTCGCCATCCCCCGCCTGCGCATTGACGGCGGCATGAGCGCGAACCCGACGTTCGTGCAGGCGCTCGCCGACGCCGGCCAGCGCGTCGTCGAGGTGTCGCCGGTGCTCGAGGCGACCACGCTCGGCGCGGCGTTCCTTGCCGGGCTTGCCGTCGGCACCTGGCGGAACGAGGGAGAGCTCGCGGCGACATGGGCGCCGCGGGCACGCGTCGAGCCTCGCCGCAAGCTCGACCGCGACCGCTGGCGCGAGGCGTGCCGCCGCGCCGCCCGCTGGATTCCCGACCTCAGCGCGGTCGACTTCTGACGTGGTCAGGACAACACTGGACGCATGACACAGCAACTCGCCGATCTGCTCGAGCAGCTTCTCGGCGCCGACCTGCCCATCGCAATCGAGGCCTACGACGGCAGCCGGCTCGGTCCCGCGGATGCCCCGGCCACGCTGGTGATCCGCTCGCCCCTCGCGCTGCGCCGCATCGTCCAGGCGCCGGGCGAGCTCGGCTTCGGGCGTGCATACGTGGCCGGTGACCTCGACCTCGAGGGCGACATCTTCGCCGCGCTCGAGCTACGCGACCGCCTGCCCGACGTGAAGTTGCGTCCCGCGCAGTGGATGGCCGCGCTGCGGCTCGTGGGGGTGGGAGCGCTCAAGCCCGTGCCCGCGCCGCCCGAAGAAGCCCGGCTGCACGGCCGCCGCCACAGCAAGGAACGCGACGCAGCGGCGATCGCGCACCACTACGACGTCTCGAACGATTTCTACCGGCACGTCCTCGGCCCGTCCATGACGTACTCGTGCGCGGTGTGGACCGATCCCGGCATCACGCTCGAGGAGGCGCAGGCCAACAAGCACGAGCTCGTTTGCCGCAAGCTCGGCCTCGAGCCCGGCATGCGCCTCCTCGACATCGGGTGCGGTTGGGGCGGGATGCTGCTGCACGCCGCCGAGCATCACGGCGTCCAGGCGGTCGGCGTCACCGTGTCGAAACGGCAAGCCGAGCTGGCGGAGAAGCGGGCCGCGGAGGCGGGGCTGGCGAGCAAGGTGGAGGTGCGGCTCCAGGACTACCGCGACGTCGACGACGGCCCGTACGACGCCATCAGCTCGATCGGCATGTTCGAGCACGTCGGCTTGCGGCAGCTCGCCGTGTACTTCGAGCGTTGCCACGAGCTCCTTCCCGCGGGGGGCCGGCTCCTCAACCATGCGATCAGCCGGCCGCCCGGCATGCCTGGCTCGACCGCCGACGGCCGCACCCGTTTCGCGCGGCGGAGCTTCATCGACCGGTACGTGTTCCCCGACGGTGAGCTGCACGAGGTCGGCAGCGTGGTATCGGCGATCCAACGGGCCGGGTTCGAAGCCCGGCACATGGAGAGCATCCGGGAGCACTACGCCCTCACACTGCGAGCGTGGGTCGCGAACCTCGAGGCCAACTGGGACGTGTGCGTGGCCGACGCCGGCCGCGCCCGGGCCCGGATCTGGCGGCTCTACATGGCGGCGTCAGCGCTGCAGTTCGAGACGAACCGCACGCAGGTGCACCAGGTGCTCGCAGTCAAGCCCGACCGGGGGCGCAGCGGCCTTCCGCTCCGGCCGCGCTTCGAGTAGCTCCCGCTAGCTCTTCGGGAACCGCGCCGTCAGCCAGTCCAGCACCTGCTGCGCGACCTGCTTGCCGGCCGGTGTGAGCGCGCCCGACGCGTCCTGGTCGAAATCGTGGCCGGCGCCGGCCACGAGCGTGAGCGTGACGTCCTTCCCCGCGCCCTGGAGGGCGTCCCGGAACGCAGTCGCCGACGCGACCAACTCGGGGTTGTCGGCGTCGCCCTGGACGACCAGCACGGGACCGACGGCGCCGGCCGCGTGCGTGATCGAATCGGCCTTCGCGTACCGCTCCTGCACCTTGGGATCCGGGCTGTCGGCCGGCCCGCCGTAGTAGTAGCTCGGGTTGGGCTGGCCGCGGCCGTCGTAGCGACCGTAGAACCCGACGAACGCGGCGGGCTTGTCGCTCACGCTCGGGTAATGGCCGGGCCCGTCGAAGAAGGGGTCGTCCGGCGTGACCTCGGCCTGCCCGCCGAGCGCGGCGCCGGCGGCGAATCCCTGGACGACGATGCGGTCGGGGTCGAGGGCGAGAGCACCGGCGCGACCGCGGAGATACTGCACCGCGGCCTTCACGTCGATCTCGGGCTTGGGGTACACGGGTGACGGCGCCGGTGGCTTGGCGAGGAGATAGTCGATCGCGAACGACGGGTAGCCATGCTCGGCGTAGAAGTCGGCCCAGCCCCGCATCTGCTTGCGGCTACCCGTGCGACCGTCGCCGCCGTGCGCGAGCACGACGATCGTGTCGCTGTGCTGGCGCGGGAGTACGAGGTCGCCCCGGCGCTTCGCCGCGCCCGGCGGCGAGTACACGACGGTCTTCCTCGTGACCGCGTCCGGCGTCGTCGTGCTCGACGGCGTCGTCGTGCTCGGGGCCGGCGCCGCCGTGACGGTCGGCGCCGGCGTGGTCCGGGTCGTCCTCGGCGGAACGGTGATCGGGGGCGGGGGCGCGGTGGTCGGGCCCGCGGGCGGGAGCGGCGGGACGGGCACGGTCTGCGGCGCGACCGTGGTCGGTGTCGTGGCGGGGGCGGTCGTCGCCGTGGTCGTCGACGCCGGAGTGCGACGCCGCGCCGAGCGGTCGGACGTCGAATCCGAGCCGCACGCGGCGAAGACCACCGCTGCGGCAAGAACGAGCACTCCCGCAAGCGCGACTGTGAACGCGACCCGCCTGGATCTCACACGGGAAGTGTGCCCTACGCGGCGCGCTTCGGAACGGCGTGCGGGTCAGGAAGACTCGTGATCAGGGAAGTGGCGTTCGAGCCAGTTGATGACGCGACGGGAGGACAGCAGGCCCTGGGGTGTGAGCTTCCCGTTGTTGATGTCGAACCCGTGGGTGGCGCCCGGGACGACTTCGAGGTCGACGTCGTCGCCGGCGGCTCGCAGTGAGTCGGCGAACTCGGTGGACTGCTTCACGGGCAGCGCATCGATGTCGCCGTGGAAGAGCAGCACGGGACCGGTGGCGGCGGCAGCGCGGGCGTCGCTGTCAGCCACCTTCCACCGGGACCGCACGGCGGGGTCGCTGCTGTTGGCGCGGCCGCCGTAGTACCGGTCGGCCTGGAACTGATAGCCGTCGTAGTACCCGTAGAACCCGACGAGCCCGGCGATGCGGTCGGTCGGGCTCGGCCAGCGCGTCGGGCCCGCGAGCGCGGGATCGTCCGGGCCCACGAGGAGCTGCGCGCCGATGCGGGCACCGGCCGAGAACCCCTGCACGACGATGCGCTCGGGATCGATGCCGAGGTCGCCGGCGTGGCGACGCAGGAACTGCACGGCCGCCTTCACGTCGGATTCCGGCTGCGGGTAGACGGGCGCCGGGGTGTTGTCGTCGAAGATGAAGTAGTCGGCGGCCAGCGTGACGTACCCCGCTTTGGCGTACACGTCCTGCCACGCGTGCACCTCGCCGCGGTCGCCTCGAAAGCCGCCGCCGCCGTGCACGAGCACGACCGCGGTGCGGTGGCGCAGCGGCGGGACACGCAAGTCACCGAGCACCTCGCGCGTGCCGGGCGGCGTGAACACGACGGTGCGACGCCCCGGCGCCCCGACACCCGACGTGATCCGCCGGGAACCGGCGTCGCGACCGCTTCCGTGCCCGCTGCACGCGGCGAGGATCAGCGCCGCGCACACGAGCATGATCGGGCCGCGCCTCACGCGTTGTGAGTCTAGGAGCCGGTCTCCTCGACTGTGTCGCCGACGCGCAGCGTCCCGCCCTCGAGGATCTCCGCCCGGAGGCCGGCCCGGTGCACGAGCGCGCGGCGCACGCCCGAACGGGTGAGACCTTCGAGGTACGTGCACGGCTCTGCGAGCCGGACTCCACGCAGCGTCACATCACCGACCCGGAAGGTCCGGTCGACCAGATGATTGAGCGGCACGCCCTCGGTGACGAGGTTGCGACGGGTCTCGTGCTCGCCGAGCTCGATCTCGTGCTCGCGGCCGGCGGCGACGACTGCCTCGCGCTCGATCAGCGTGATCGCCCGCTTCTCGTTGTCGTCGGCGCCGGTGAACTTGCCCGCGCTGGCGGCGTAGCGGTCGCCGTCGAGCCCGACGCCGGCGATCGCCTCCACGTCGTCGCGCGGCTCCATCGGCGCGCCCTCCTCGGGTGCCGTGTAGATGGCGACAACCTGCCCGCGGAACATGCCCGT
>JBKPDN010000245.1:0-6921 GCA_046727875.1 Actinomycetota bacterium
CCCGTACGAGATCCGCCCGATCCACACGATCGGCGCCTGCGACAGCAGCGACCGCAGCGCGAACGTGCCGGGCTGCACGGCCGCGGCGATGACCAGTGCCACGCAGACGCCGAACACGGCGTACCCGCCGCGATACATCCATGCCGCGGTGTCAGGGACCCGCACGAAGAATGCGAGGCAGGCGACGCCGCCGACCAGCCCGAACGCGCGCACAGTCGACCGCTGCACGCCGCGCGACGGCGACCAGCGACTGAGGATCAGCGCGAGCCCGGCGCCGATCAGCAGCAGGTGGGCGCGCCCGTCGGTGCCGTAGTAGGCACGCGAAGGGTCACTCGAGTCGTAGAGCATCGCCATGGTCGCGATCGACGCCGCCGCGCCCGTGACGCACACGCC
This sequence comes from Actinomycetota bacterium, assembly GCA_046727875.1. Lineage (GTDB taxonomy): Bacteria > Actinomycetota > Acidimicrobiia > IMCC26256 > JACDBD01 > JALZAA01. The sequence goes on from JBKPDN010000245.1 coordinate 394, forward strand.
ACCCAGCAGCCAGCGCCGTCCCCGCGCGAGTCGCAGACACGCGAACGTGATCAGGGGCCAGACCAGATAGAACTGCTCTTCGATCGCGAGCGACCACATGTGCCGGAGCGGCGAGGCTTCCGAGAAGAGGTCGAAATACGACTGGCCCGACGCGATGAACCGCCAGTTCGCGCCGTAGAACAGCGTGGCGAGCCCGTCGCCCCGGAGGCGGTCGAGCTGGTCGCCGGGCACTTGCAGCGCGCCGTAGACCGCCACCGCGACCAGCACGAGGAGGAGCGCCGGGAGCAAGCGGCGGGCGCGGCGCGCCCAGAACCCGCCGAGGCTGATCCCGCCGCGCTGCGAGAACTCCCCGACGAGCAATGACGTGATCAGGAAGCCGGAGAGGACGAAGAATGTGTCGACGCCGAGATACCCGCCGACGGCCCAACCGGCGTCGAGGTGATACGCGAACACGGCAAGCACCGCGAAGGCGCGGATGCCGTCCAGTGCCGGCTGGTACGCAAAACGCCGGTTTTCGCCCACTTCCCCCCTTGGTGTGCGAAACCTCCCCCGGCGAGCCCCAGGAGTGTACGGGATCGGCATAGGACGGCACCAGGAGTCCCGCCGCGCTTGACAAGCTACGTAAGTGTCGACTTACGTTGTCTCCGATGGAAGACGCCGTGCGCGCCCTCGCCGAGCCCCGCCGCCGCGTCATCCTGCGCCTCGTCCGTGACGACGAGCTGAGCGCCGGGACGATCGCCTCGCACTTCGACGTGTCCCGCCCCGCCATCTCCCAGCACTTGAAGGTGCTGAAGGACGCGGGGCTGCTCGACGAGCGGCGCGACGGCACCCGGCGCCTGTACCGGGTCAGACCCGAGGGCTTCGCCGAGCTCCGGGCGTTCGTCGACGACTTCTGGGGCGAGGGGCTCGCCCGTCTGAAGTCGGCCGCCGAGGCCGATCATCGCGCCGCGCGTCGGGGGAGACGCCGTGGCCGTCAATGAGGAGCGCGTGCCGCTCGAGCGCGAAGTCCGCATCGAGGCGCCGCCCGAAGTGGTGTTCAAGTTCTTCGTCGAACCCGAGCAGATGATCCGGTGGAAGGGCGTCGAGGCGACGCTCGACCCGCGGCCCGGCGGCGTATACCGCGTCAACGTGACCGGGCAGGACGTCGCCCGCGGCGAATACGTCGAGGTTTTGCCCAACGAACGGGTGGTGTTCACTTGGGGCTGGGAGAGTGACGGCAACCCGGTGCCGCCCGGCTCGAGCACGGTGGAGGTGACGCTCGAACCGGACCGCGGGGGCACGATCGTCCGCCTGCGCCATTTCGGTCTGCCGGGAGGCCCGGAGGATCAGCACGCGGAGGGCTGGGACCATTATCTGGCGCGACTCGTGATGGCCGGGACCGGACGTGACGCCGGCGCCGACCCGTGGGTGCAATCCACCGGCAATCAGAATCAGTAGACCGCGAGAGACCCCGACAAAGACAGGAGCATCAACATGGGCAACCCCGTCGTGCACTTCGAGATCGGTGTGAAGGACGCAGCGGCCGCGCAGAAGTTCTATGCCGATCTGTTCGGCTGGAAGATCAACGCCGACAACCCGATGAACTACGGGATGGTCGACACCGACAGCGGCGGCGAGGGCGTCGGCGGCGGTATTGCCAAGCCGCCCGACGGCAGCGGGCCCTACACGACGTTCTACGTCAACTGCGAGGACGTGAAGGCCAAGCTCGACGAGGCCGAGAAGCTCGGCGCCAAGGTCGTCATGCCGCCCATGCAGGTGCCCGAGGGCCCGGAGATCGCGATGTTCGCCGACGCCGACGGCAACGTGATCGGCCTCGCGAAGATGTAGCCGGCCGACCGGCTAGGAGCTGAGCCGGTCCACGTAGCCGCAAGCAAGCTCCACCAGCCGGTCGGTGCGCCCGACGAAGAAATGGGACGCGCCGCCGACCACGTGGACGTCGGTGTTGGCCCAACGCTCGGCGAGCTCCGTGATCTCCGCGGGATCGCGGTACTCGTCGTGCTGGGCCAGCGCCAGCAACTTCGGGCGCGGATCCGCTCCGAGCCCGTCGACGTCGTGCACCACGACGAGCGGCGGCGCGATGGCGAACCACGCAGTGACGCGCGGGTCGCGCACCGAGAGCGCCATGTCGGCCCCGAAAGACCAGCCGGCGAGGATCAGCGGCGTCGCGGGGGACACGCGGTCCGTCAGCGCGCCCACGGCGGTCTCGGCATCGACGCGCTCGAGGTTTCCGGCGTCGTGGGCTCCCTCGCTGCCCTCGACGCCGCGGAAGTTGAAGCGCAGGCACGCGACACCCAGGGGCGGGAGCGCGTCGAACAGCGCGCTGATCACGATCGAGCGCATCGTTCCCCCGTACTGCGGGTGCGGATGGCACAGCACGATCCCACACCGCGTCGACGACGGCGGCGTCGACAGCTCCGCTTCGAGCTTGACGCCGTCGGCAGTCATGAGCTCGAGCGGCTGCACCATCGCGGCAGCGTAGGCTGCCGCCGCACCGACGGCGGCTTGCCGACCGTCGGTGCAAAGCCGGAGCTTGCGACGGCGACAGGGAGATCGGTGTCCCGGACATTCGACTTCGACCGCGAGACGGCGGTCCGTCCGCTCGGCGATGGGCGCTACGAGAGCCAGCTCGACCGCGCGTGGTGGGTGCACCGCGGCCCGAACGGCGGCTACCTGGCTGCGATCGTGCTCCGCGCGCTCACCGAAGCCGTCGCCGACGCCATGCGGGCGCCGCGCTCGCTCACCGTGCACTACACATCTCCGCCGGCGGAGGGCGGGCTCGAGGTCGCGACGACGATCGAACGCGCCGGCCGGTCACTTACATCCTGTTCGGCGCGGCTGACTCAGGACGGCAAGCTCATCGGTCTGGCGCTGGCGGCGTTCTCGCACGCGCGTCCCGGCCCCGAGTTCGCCGACCTGCGGCCGCCCGACGCGCCGCCGCCCGACGAGTGCCCGCTGATCGAGGCGCCGACGGATGACCCGTTCATCCCCGACATCGCCTTGCGGTGGGAGAACCGGATGGTGCGCGGCGGCTTTCCGCTCGCGCCCACGGGCGAGGCGGTCATCACGCGCTGGATCCGGCTCCCCGAAGGCAGGGTGGTGGACGGGCTCGTCGCCGCCGCGCTCACCGACGCGGTCATCCCAGCCGTCTTCGGCCGAGTCGAAGACCAGATCATCGTCCCGACCGTCGACCTCACGATCCACTTTCGCTCGTCGTTGCCTGTGCCCGGCGCGCGCCCCGACGACTACGTCCTGGCCGACTTCCGCACCAACGTCGTCGCTGAGGGCTTCCTCGAGGAGGACGGCGAGATCTGGACCCGAGACGGCGTGCTTCTCGCGCAGAGTCGACAGCTCGCCGCGGTCCTGCCGATGCCCGCCTAAATGGTTTTGGCGTCGCTGGACCGGCTATTTGGCGGCGCAGCGACGCCAAAGCGCGAAGAAACGCCGAGCTGGTCGAGCAGGAAAGCGAGCACGAAGGCTTCGTCCCGCCAGGCGTGATAGCGGCCCGACGGCCCGGCGTGCCCCGCACCCATCTCCATCTTGAGCAAGAGCGGCTGGTCGCCGGTCTTCGTCGCCCGTAGCTTTGCCACCCACTTCGCCGGCTCCCAGTACTGCACGCGCGGGTCGTTCAGGCCGCCGGTGACGAGCATCGCCGGGTAGTCCTTCGCCTCCACGTTGTCGTAGGGGGAGTACGACTTCATCACCTTGTAGATCTCGGCGTCCGCACCGGGGTTCCCCCACTCCTCCCACTCGGTCACCGTCAGGGGAAGCGTCTCGTCGAGGATCGTGGTCACGACGTCGACGAAGGGCACCTCGGCCACCATGGCCCGGAACAGGTCGGGTCGCAGGTTCGCGACCGCGCCCATGAGCAGGCCGCCCGCGCTGCCGCCGCGCGCGGCCAGGCGCTCGGGCGACGCGAACCCCTCGGCGATGAGCTGTTCGGCGCACGCGACGAAGTCGGTGAACGTGTTCGGCTTGCGCTCGAGCTTCCCGTCGTCGTACCAGCGGCGTCCCATCTCGCCGCCGCCGCGGATGTGTGCGATCGCGAACACGACACCACGCTCGAGCAGACTGAGGCGTGCCACCGAGAACGACGGGTCGATCGACACCTCGTACGAGCCGTACCCGTACAAGACAGCCGGTGCTGTGCCATCGTGCGGGATGCCGCGCTCGTGCACGACCGAGATCGGGACGCGCACGCCGTCGGGCGCCGTGGCCCAGGGGCGATGCGATTCGTACCGGTCGGGGTCGTACCCGGGGACTGGTTGACGCTTGACGAGCACCCGCTCCCGGCTCTCGAGGCCGTAGTCGTAGCTCGACACCGGCGCGACCAGCGACGTGTACTCGAAGCGCAGCGTGGTGATCTCGAACTCGGGGTTGGCGCCGACCCCGGCCGAGTACACAGGGTCGGGCATCGCGATGACGTGCGTGTCGTCGTCGGCTAGGCGACGGACGACGATGCGCTCCAGTCCGTCGGCGCGCTCGGACAGCACGAGGTGCTCGGCGAACGCGTCGACGTCCTCGAGACGGACGTCGGCACGATGGGGCACGACGTCACGCCACTGCGCACGACCCGGCTGGTCGACCGGCGTGACCATGAGCTTGAAGTTCTCGGCGCCGTCGTCGTTCGTCAGCACGAAGAAGCGGTCGCCGTGCTCGCGCGAATGATGGTGGTCGACGTCGTACTCGACACCTTGCCGCCGAGGCTCGACGACGCGCGGCGAGCCATCGGCGTCGTCGGCGTCGAGGAACCACGACTCGCTGGTGATCTTCGACCCCAGCGCCACGATGATGTACCGGCCCGTGCGGGTGCGCCCGACCGAGGCGTAGAAGCGGTCGTCGTCCTCCTGGTACACGAGCACGTCGTCGCCGGCCGGCGCGCCGAGGCGGTGGCGCCACACCTGCCACGGGCGCATCGCGGCGTCGGGCCGCACGAAGAAGCAGGTGCGGTCGTCGTTCGCCCACGCGAGGCCGTAGTACACGTCGGGAACGACGTCGGGCCGGTCGTCGCCGGATGTCAGGTCGCGGAAGCGCAGCTCGTACCGCTCGCCGCCGGTGACGTCGACGGAGTACGCCAGTTGCGTGTGGTCCGGGCTGACGGAGAACCCACCCAGCGCGAAGTAGTCTTGCCCGTCGGCGAGGACGTTCTCGTCGAGCAGGACGTCCTCACCCGGCGGTGAGCCGGGCTCGGCGAAGGGGTCGGGGAGCCCCGGCGTTCCGGCCGGGCGCCGGCAGTGGATGCCGTACTGGCGTCCCTCGATCGTGCGGGTGAAGTACTCGTACGGGCCTTTGCGCACCGGAGCCGAGGCGTCGGTTTCCTGGACCCGGCTCTTGATCTCCTCGAAAAGCTGCTCTTGCAGTGACGCCGTGTGCTCCATCACGGCGCGCGTGTATTCGTTCTCGGCTTCCAGGTAGGCGCGGACCTCAGGGTCGTCGCGGTTGCGCAGCCAAAACCAGTCGTCGACCCGCTCGTCGCCGTGCGTTCGTAGCACGGTCGGGCGGCGGGGGGCGACGGGGGGATGCAGGTTGGTCAATCGCCACTGTCGCCGAGTGCGGCGATCGCGTCGGCTTGTCGGGTGGCGAGTACCGGCAGGAGTTCCGTGTCGAGGAGGCCGAGCTGGGCGAGCACCGACGCCTGGTCCCACCAGATGTGCTCGTAATCGACCTTCCCCTCACGAAACCCGACGACGGCGAGCATCGGGATACGCACCTGCCGACCAGTCGGATCGACCCCGTCGAGGATCCATGGCATCACACGGTCGTGGGTGAAGGTCATCACGACCTCCTCCGCGACGCGGGTATCTCCGACTGCGAGACCCAACGACTCGACCTGCACGTCGTCGGGCAGCGTGCCGATGAACTCCTCCGTGTAGAACCTCCGCATTCCGTCGCGTCCCTGACCCCCGTGCCCGGTCGGGATATTGAGCATGTGCGGGTTGTCGCTCATGGTTGCGAGCGTCGCATCGACGTCACGTAACTCGAACTCGAATCGGCAATGGTCTGCCCATACCGACTTCATCTCTTCCGACGTCATAGCGGCATCCTAAAGGCAACCGGTCGCGGCGACGTCCACGGCTACGCTCGACCGGCGATGCCCACCGCAACGCCGATCGCGGCGACTCCCGAGGAGCTCGCGACCGTCGCCTTCAACGACGACGGTCTTGCTCCCGCCATCGTCCAGGAGGAGGGCACGGGCCGCGTCCTCATGCTCGCCTGGATGGACGCCGAGGCGCTCCGTCGCACCCTCGACGAGGGGCGCACCTGGTTCTGGAGTCGCAGCCGCAAGGAGCACTGGCGCAAGGGCGACACGTCCGGCGACCGCCAGTGGGTGCGCAGCGCGTACTACGACTGCGACATGGACACGCTGCTGTTCGTCGTCGAGCAGGAGGGCCGCGGCGCCTGCCACACCGGCGAGCGCAGCTGCTTCTTCCGTGCATTCGGCAGCGGGGCGACGCCCGGGCCCGTCTAGGTGACCGACTCCCTCCGACCCTCGCGCGACGAGTTCCTCGCGCTCGCGCGTGATCACACGGT
>JBKPDN010000246.1:0-3607 GCA_046727875.1 Actinomycetota bacterium
AGCGCGAGCGCCAGCGCCCCCGAACCGGTTCCGAGGTCGGCGACCGCGTACGTCGTCGCCGCGCCCGCCCACGGATCGGGACGGCCGCGCCGCGCGCCGAGCCGGACGGCTTCGTCGATCGCGACCTGCGCGGTGACCTCGGTCTCGGGCCGCGGGATCAGCACCCGCGGATCGACCAGCAACTCCATGCCGCGGAACACCCAGCACCCCAGCACGTACTGGAGCGGCTCGCCCGCCACGCGCCGGTCGACGAGCTCGCGCAGCTGCGCGGTCGGGCGGGCGCTGGCCGGCTCGTCTTCGGCCGTGACGAGCTCGGCGGCGTCGTACCCGGACACGTGCTCGACCATCCAGCGGGCTTCGTTGGCGGCACCGTCGACGCCACCGGCCGTGAGCGACCGTTCGGCGTCCTCGCGCAGGTCACGCCAGGTCGGCACGGATCACGCGGAGGCGGAGGCGAGCTGCTCGGCGCGCTCGGCCGCGATCAGCGGGTCGACGATGTCGTCGAGCTGACCCGCGAGCACCTGGTCGAGCGAGTGGATGGTCAAGCCGATCCGATGGTCGGTGACGCGCTTCTCCTTGAAGTTGTACGTGCGGATCTTCTCCGAGCGTCCGCCGCTCTTGACCTGGTCCCGGCGCGCCGACGACATCTCCTCGGCCTGTCGGTCACGCTCGGTCTGGAGGAGACGCGAACGGAGGATCCGCAACGCCTTCTCCTTGTTCTGGAGCTGGCTCTTCTCGTCCTGGCACGTGACGACGAGACCGGTGGGTTTGTGCGTGAGGCGCACCGCCGAATCGGTGGTGTTCACCGACTGCCCGCCCGGTCCGCTCGAGCGGTACACGTCGACCTCGAGGTCGTTGGCATCGATGTCGATGTCGACCGCCTCGGCCTCGGGCAGCACCGCGACGGTCGCCGCGCTGGTGTGCACCCGACCCTGGCTCTCCGTCGCCGGCACGCGCTGCACCCGGTGCGGGCCGGCCTCGTGCTTGAGCCGCGCCCACGCGTCGGGACCCTTCACGACGAACGTGATCTCGCGGTAGCCACCGATCTCGGCCGGTTGGGTCGACAGCACCTCGAGGCCCCAGCCGTGCAGCTCGGCGTACCGGCGATACATCTCGAAGAGGTCGCCGGCCCACAGGTTGGCCTCGTCGCCACCCTCGGCGCCGCGGATCTCGACGATGACGTTCCTGCCGTCGTTTGGATCGCGCGGGACGAGCAGCTCCTTGAGCGTCGCTTCGAGCACAGCCAGGCGCGCCTCCCGCTCGTCGAGCTCGCCCTGCAGGTACTCGCGCATCTCGGTGTCGCTCTCGGCGGCCAGGAGCTCCCGCGCGTCGGAGACGTCGGCTTCGGTCCGCCGGTACTCCCTATAGGCGTCGACGACCGGCTTCAGCTCCGCGTGACGGCGCCCGGCCTCCCGCGCTGCGGCCTGGTCGCCGCTCGCGTAGAGCTCGGGCACCTGCGACTCGAGCTTCTCCAGCTCGGTCTCGAGATCGGTGAGGTGGTCGAACAATCGCGCTCCTAGTCGCCGTCGCAAGCTCCGGCTCCCGGGGCGAGGTCGGCAAAGCCGCCGTCGCCGCGCACCCAGGGTACCGGCGGGCCTTCGCGACGCCGGGAGTTCCTGCGTCAGCGCAGCGCGTTCGTGATGACGGAGTTGTCGCCGGCGGCGGTGTCCTCGGCCACCTGGTCGAGGAACTTGTGGAAATCGTCGGAGCCCGACCGGTCCGCGATCGCCCGCGGGATGGCGGGGAACGCGTAGTCGTCGGTCGGCAGTGGCGGGTGGTCCTCGGCCGGCTTGCGCGCCATGACCTGCTCCACGACCGGCGCCAGGCGCTTCTCCTTCTCTTTCACGGCCTGTTCGTCGCGCTCGAGGAACTCCGGCAGCACCTCGCGGCCGAACAGCTCGAGGCTCTCCATGATGTGCTCGTGCTGGTTCTTGCCCGACTGGCTCACGAAGATGACCTGGTCGACACCGCACTCCTCGTAGCGCAGGAGGAACTCGCGGACCTGCTCCGGCGTGCCGACCGCGCCGCGCAGCCCACCGAGACCGTCCTGGACGACCTTGGCGCCGAGCCGGTCGGAGTTGGCGGCGGCGGCGTGCACGGCGCTCGGGTCGAAGCCCTGCTCGCCCCGCTGGTGCTGGTACTCGGCCCAGACGTCGGTGACGCCGGGCTGGTGTCGTCCGAAGATGTAGTAGTGCGCGAGCGAGTACCCGAAGAAATTCGCTCCTTCGAGGCCACGCTGCAGGGCTTCGTCCTCGTCGGGGTGACACATGAACGTCGTGACGCACGCGAGGTTCGGGTTCACCGCGTCGCCGATCGGCACCCCCTCGCCCTCGAGCGTTGCGTAGTAGTCGCTCACCCAATGGCGCGCGTCTTCGGGATCGATGAACGCGAAGCTGAGTGCACCGATCCCCTTCTGGGCTGCGAGGTGGATCGTGTCGCGCCGGCTGCATGCGACCCACACCGGTGGGTGCGGCTTCTGGCGCGGCTTGGGCACGACGTTGCGGGGCGGCATCGTGACGTACTTGCCGTGGACGCCGGTGAACGGCTCCTCGGTCATGCACCGCACCGCGACGCGTAGCCCCTCCTCCCACATTTCCCGCTTCTCGATCGGGTCGATGAGGAACCCGCCCAGCTCCGCCTCGGACGACGACTCGCCGGTGCCGAAGTCGACACGACCGCCGGAGACGAGGTCGAGGGTGGAGATGCGCTCGGCAACCCGGGCCGGGTGGTTGAACGCGGGCGGGGTCTGCACGATGCCGTGCCCCAGGCGCATCTGCTTGGTGCGCTGCGAGACCGCGGCGAGGAACACCTCGGGCGCGCTCGAGTGGCTGTACTCCTCGAGGAAGTGGTGCTCGACCTCCCAGCAGTGCTGGATGCCGAGCTTGTCGGCGAGCTCGCACTGCTCCAGCGCGTTCTGGAGGAGCGTGTACTCGGAGTCCTCGTCCCAGGGACGAGGCAGCTGGTGCTCGTAGAACAGCCCGAACTTCATGGCGATCCTCAGTAGGTGCTGGCGGCGACGAACGCGCCGTCGTCGGTCGGTCGGATGCTGCCGTGCTCGTGGAACTCCTCGAGCAACTCGTCGCGGCGGGCGCTCCCGTCGAGGGCGTGCTCGACCTCGCGCAGGGTCAGGGCGAGCGTCTGCTCGCGGCGCGGGCCGAGCGAATCGGCGAGGCCGCGTTCCCAGAGCCGGCTGATGATCTCCGTCCCGGGATACTTGCGTCCGGACTGGCCGACGAACGTGCGGTCGCGCATCTCGGTGAGGGCGGTCTTGAGGTATTCGACGTGCGGAGTCTCGTCCTGGCGGATGTACGACACCAGCCGGGCCGCGCTCCCGTCGCCGGCGACGAGGTCGGTGTCGGACAGCACCGTCTCCGCCCACGCGAACGTGTGGAAGGCGGAGATCTCGATCAGGAGGATGTTGACCATCCGCTGGATCAGCATCTCGAAGTCGAGGTCGAGATCGGACAAGACGCGGGCCTCCTCCATCTGGCGTCGGATTCTCTGCGGGTCGGGTGTCGTGCTGCCACCGCCGCCGATGCCCATCCGCTCCAGCATGCGGGCCGTCTCGTCCTCGGTGACGGGATGCTCGAAGGCGACATCGCGCGCC
>JBKPDN010000247.1:0-11599 GCA_046727875.1 Actinomycetota bacterium
GCCAGTAGCCCCCACGCCGCCCATCCCCCGCCGGCGGGGCCGGTGGAGAAGCGCAGCACCTCCGAGAGGTCGAGCTGGGGGCGGAACGCGAAGCCGAGCGCGGCGCTGTCGCTCCCGACCCCGAGCAGGCTCACCGACCACGGCAACAGCAGCACCGTCGCCACGACGCCGGCAACGACCGTCGCCGCGAGCATGCGCACGCTGAGCCGGAATCCGCCGACGAGCGGCGCAACGAGCATGACCGACGCGGCAACCGCGAGCGGCAGGAGGGGCGCAAGCGGGTACCACGCGGTCGTCAACGCCAGGAGTGCACCAAAGCCGAACAGCGCGGTCGTTGCGCGTCGACGCGGCTGCCCTCCTCGCACCCGTTCGGCGTAGCGCAGGGCGAGCACCACGAGGAACGGCCCCAGCGCGAACAAGACGAGCGGCCCGAGCCGCCCGTTGGCGATGGCGTTCCGCGGGACGGGGTTGATGGCGTATGCGAGCGCCGCGACGACGGCTGCGCCCGGCGTCTGCGTCACGTGGCGCGTCAGCCGGTACGCGCCGAGGCCGCCGATCGGGAAGGCGAGGACCACGACGAGCGTGCGGGCCAGCCCACCGGCACCGAAGAGCGCGGTGCTGAGGCCCGCCATCACCACGAGTCCCGGCGGCGCGGCGGTCGACGAGCCGAGTCCCGTGTAACGCCAGCCGGAGGCGAACGTCGACAGGAAGTCGGCGATCCCGGGCCAGCGGGCGAACGTACCGACGGCGGGGACTCCGCCGGTGATCAGCCCGCGCGAGCCGATCAACCACACGAGAGCGACGACGGCAGCGAGCGCGAACAGCGGTTGGCGCGCGCCGGAGCTCGCCGCGCTCACGGCCGAGCGGCTCGCGTCGGCGAGCGAGCGCACTCGATCGTCCGTCGCGACGTGCTCGGCGACGAATCCCCGCATGCGTGTGCCTCGGACCTGGAGCTCGAGCAGATCGCGGTCCTCGACCCGTCGACGGCGCCGCGCCGTGCGCCGTGCGCGGCGGACCTCACCAAAGTGCCGAATGTTCCACCACCACGCGCCGAGCGCGGAGCGGACGCGGCCACGCCGCAACGCCACGGTCAGCACGATTGCCTCGAAGAACGAAGTGACGACGCCCACCGGGACCACCCAGAGCAACGTGCGCGTCGCCGCCAGGGTCAGCACGGTCCGAATGCGGTTCCGCGCCATGAGGGCGGGATTGGGCGCGGGGCCGTTGCCACGACCGCCGGCATTCTCGCGATGCCGCACGCGCGCGTCCGGTGCGACCATCACCCGGGCGCCGTCCAGGCGGGCCCGCCAGCAGAGGTCGATGTCCTCGGCGCCCGGGAACGTCGCGGGATCGAAGCCGCCGAGCTCGTGGAACAGGTCGGTGCGCACCAGCATGGCGACGTCCGACACGTAGAAGACGTCGCGAACGCCGTCGTGTTGCTCCTGGTCGAGCTCGCCGGGCTCGATCCCCGTGTGCGGCGTGCCGAACCGGTCGATGCTGCGACCCACCTCCAGCAGCACGTCCGGGTTGTCGGCGTCGACGAGCTTCGGGCCGACGATGCCGGCGTTCGACCGGTACGCCTCCTCGAGCATCAGACGCACCGCCGCCGGCTCGAGGACGACGTCGTCGTGGCAGATCAGGAGGTAGTTCGCGTTCCGGACGGCGTACAGGGCCTCGTTGGCGGCCCGGGCGAAGCCGGCGTTGGGTACCCGGCGGACGAACGCGTCCGGGAGGGTGGCGGCGACCCGGGCGGCGGGGTCGTCGCCCAGGCCGACGTCGACGACCAGCACCGCGAGGCTCGGATAGTCCTGCTGGGCCAGGGACTGGAGGGTCTGGTCGAGCCTCGGCCCCGCATTCCGGGTGACCACGACCGCCGCCACCGTCGGCACCTCGACGCGGGCCCCGGCACCACCGTCGCCGTAGCCCGGGAGTGACTGCGTGCCGGGCGAATCCGCCGTCGCCATGATTGCGGCGGAGCATACAACTGGCTCTGTGATCGTGACCCCGATCACGAGTGCTTGCAATTGTTTATGTTGACCGCTATTGTGGCAAGCGTCGAGGTCGGCGCCCCGCTGCGGCGCCCTCGACCGATCCCAGCCCCACCCCCCGGGGCACACCCAGGCAAGGAGACACCAGCATGGACATCGACCCTGGCAAGACCCTCAAGGACGCCGCGTACATCACCGTCGGCGTCGGCGTCACCGCCTTCCAGCAGGGGCAGGTGCGCCGGCGTGAGGTGCAGAAGAAGCTGACCGAGCAGGCCAAGGAGACCACCGCGCTCCTCGGGTCCAGGGCCCAGGACCGCCGGGCCAAGCTCGAGTCCGAGCTCCAGCGCCTCGCCCAGGACGTGCGCGAGAAGGCCGGCGCCGCCCGCGTCGACCTCACCGGCCGGGTCGAGCCGCTCGTCGGCGACCTGCGCCAGCGGGTCGAGCCGCTCGTCGAGCAGCTGCAGACCGTGCCCGCGCAGGTGAAGCAGGCCGTCGAGGCCGGCGCCACCCGGGCCAAGGAGCTCGTGAACCGAGCCGCCTGACGCCCGTCGTTCCCCCCTCGACTCAGCCCCCGGAATCCCGGGGGCTGAGTCGCGCGTGGCGACCGGTACATTCGCAACCGTGCTGGCAGCGCTGGCAGGCGGCGTCGGGGCCGCCCGGTTCCTCCGGGGGCTCGTGCAGGTCGTCCCGCCCGAGGACATCACCGTCGTCGTGAACACCGGTGACGACGACTGGTTCCACGGGCTCCTCGTGTGCCCGGACCTCGACACCGTGACGTACACGCTCGCGGGCGCCGAAAGCCCCGACACGGGCTGGGGATTGGCGGGAGAGACGTTCGCGACGATGGACGCGCTCGACCGCTATGGCCTCCCGACGTGGTTCCGCCTCGGCGACCGCGACCTCGCCACGCACCTCTACCGCCACGAACGGCTGCGCGCCGGCGCGCCGCTCTCGACCATCGCGACCGAGATCGGCGCCGCGTGGGGGGTGCGCTCGCGGCTTCTGCCCATGAGCGACGACCGGGTCGCGACCACGATCGACGTCCGCGCCGGCGACGCGTCCGTCACGGAGCTCCGCATGCAGGAGTGGTTCGTGCGCGAGCGGGCCGAGCCGCCGGTGGCTGCCGTGCGCTTCGACGGTGTGGACCGCGCCGAAGCCGCGCCGGGCGTGCTCGAGTCGCTGGCGGCGGCGGAGACCATCGTCGTGTGTCCCAGCAACCCGGTCATCTCGATCGGGCCGATCCTCGCCGTGCCCGGGGTGCGTGACGCGCTCCGTCGCCGGCGCGACCGCGTCGTCGGTGTGAGCCCGATCATCGCCGGCGCCCCGGTGAAGGGACCGGCCGACCGGCTCATGGGGCCGCTCGGCATGGAGGTCTCGTGCGTGGGCGTCGCCCGCGCCTACCGCGACTTCTGCTCGGCGCTCGTCATCGATGCCGGCGACGCGGGGCGCGCGGCGGAGGTCGAAGCCCTCGGTGTCCACGCCGTGGTCACCGACACACTCATGCGCGATGCCCGGGTCGCCGCCGCCCTCGCGCGCAACACGCTCGACGCCGTCGCCTGAATGCCCCCGCTGACCGTCTTCCCCATCGAGGGCGTGCCCGAGGTCCGGTCGGGCGACATCCTCGCCGAGCTGCTGGTCGCCGCGGCACGCGCCCAGGACACGCCGCTGGAGGCACGTGACTGCCTCGTGGTGACGCAGAAGGTGGTGTCGAAGGCCGAGGGACGGGTCGTGCCGCTCGACGCGTCCGATCCGGTGGCGCGCCGGGCGCTCGTCGAGTCCGAGTCGGTGCGCGTCCTCCGCCGCCGCGGCGACCTCATCATCAGCCAGACCCGCCATGGGTTCGTGTGCGCGAACGCGGGGATCGACCTCTCGAACGTCGACGACGGCTACGCCGCGCTCCTTCCTGTCGACCCCGACCGGTCGGCGCGGCGCATCCGCGACGGCATCCGGGCGCACGCCGGCGTCGAAGTAGCCGTGATCGTGTCCGACACGTTCGGACGCGCGTGGCGCATCGGCCTCACGGACGTGGCCATCGGCGTGGCCGGCCTGGCCGCGGTGGTCGATCTGCGCGGTCAGCACGACGCCCACGGGCGCGAGCTCCAGGTCACCGAGGTCGCCCTCGCGGACGAGATCGCCGGCGCGGCGGAGCTCGTGAAGGGCAAGGCGGCCCGCGTCCCGGCGGCGGTCGTGCGTGGGCTCGACCAGGGGTGGTTCCGCGACGGCTCGGCACGCGAGCTCGTCCGCCCGCCGGGCGAAGACCTGTTCCGCTGATGACCGGGCGCGTCCCTGCGTTCATCGAGGCCCGGCGGTCGATCCGTGCGTTCCTCCCGGACCCGGTCCCGCGTGCGGATCTCGACCGGCTCGTCGAGGCGGCGTGCCTCTCGCCCGCGCCTCATCACTCCCGCCCGTGGCGGTGGGTGATCGTCGACACCGCGGAGCGCAAGGCCGCGCTTGCAGAGGGCATGGGCAACCGATGGCGTCGGGACCTGGACGATGACGGGACGCCAGCGGCTCGCGTGGACGAGCTGGTCGCCGCGTCGCACGCCAAGCTCACCGGCGCGCCCTCGCTGGTCCTCGGGTGCCTCACGTGGGAGGGACTCGACCGCTATCCGGACGAAGCACGGCAGCTTGCCGAGTGGGGCATGGCGCTGCTGTCGCTCGGCGCCGCCGTCGAGAACCTGATGCTGGCGGCCACCGATGCGGGGCTCGCGTCGTGCTGGGTGGCGGCGCCGATCTTCTGCCCCGCCGAAGCTCGGGACGCCCTCGCCCTCCCGCCCGACTGGTTGCCGCACGCGCTGGTCCTCGTCGGCCGGCCCGACCCGGCCTACGTCGGCCGCGACCGCCCGCCGGTGCCGCTCGACGACCTGCGCGCGTTCAGCTGACCGGCCGCCGTGCGACGACCGCCCGGAGTCCCTCCGGTGAGCGCTCGGTGCCGAAGGACAACCCAACGGTCGCGTCGAGCCCGTGCTTCCCGAGCAGGAGCGGGACGAGCGAGGTGTCGATGAGCACGTTGTCGTGGCGTTCATCGTCTCGGCGCCACGAGCCGTCCCCGTCACGCAGAAAGATTGTGATCTCCCGGACAAACCGGTTCGGCTCGGGAACCGAAGACTTCATGACGATCGCCCAGTCCTCACCGACCCGGCCCGAGCTCGGAGCGTCACGCCGAGCTTCCCCCCACTCGAGGTCACACAGGTCGATGGCGAGGACTCCGCCCGGACGGAGCGCGCCGGCGATCGCGACGAGCGACCGCTCGATCGCGGACTCGTCGGGGAGATAGTTCAACGCATGCCCGACGCCGACGATCGCGTCGGCTTCCGGCAGAGGATCATCGGGGAGCACGAGTCGGCGGATGTCTTCCGCGTCCGATGCGACCTCGCGCGCGAGGTCGAGCATCGCCGGGGAGGCGTCGGTTGCGACGACCCGATGTCCGGCATCGAGGAGATGCCGCGTGAGCAGACCGCTTCCGCACCCGAGCTCCAAGACGAGGCCGTGCCGCTCCCGTACGGGCGCGAGCAATTTCACGATCCCGGGTGCGCAGGCATCGGCGTGGAACCCGAAGCCGAGGTGGTGGACGAGCGCGAGGTCTCGCCCGTAGTAGGGAGCCTCGGCGGCATCCATGCGACCATGCTCGTGGTTCGTGACCACGGGCGTCGACTCTTCCTCTCTTCCTCGCCGTGGACTACCGGCGCGAGCCGACGGGCGCGGCGCGGAACCAGTCGATCGTGCGCTGCAAGCCGTCCTCGAGATTCGTCCACGGCTCCCACCCCAGGTGGATGGCGGCGCGACCGGGATCGAGCGCCGAACGCTTCAGCTCCCCCCTGCGCTCCATGCCGTACCGGGCCGGTTCCTCGAAGCCGACGAGCCGCGCCATCGTGTCGAACAGGCGTTGGACAGTCGTCTCGGCCCCAGTCCCGACGTTGAGAACGAGCCCGCTCCCCTTGTCGGCGGCGCGCACGAACGCATCGACGACGTCGTCGACGTACACGAAGTCGCGCGTCTGCTCGCCGTCGCCGAAGATCGTCGGACGGACGGGCTCGAGCAGCTGCCCGGCAAAGATGGCGATCACGCCCGCCTCGCCGTGGGGGTCCTGGCGCGGGCCGTACACGTTGGCCAGGGCGAGCACCGTGTACTCCAACCCGCGCACCTCACGGTAGTAGTGGAGGTAGTCGCCCGCCGCCTTCTTCGACACGCCGTACGGCGACGCCGGTCGCTGCGGGTGCGCCTCCCTCACCGGCAACTCCTCGGGCACGCCATAGAGCGTGCCGCCCGAGCCGGCGAACACGATCTTGCGCACCCCGGACTCGACGGCGCCTTCGAAGACGTTGAGCGAGCCGTGGATGTTGACCTCGGCGTCGAACGTGGGACGGGCGACGGACTCCCGCACCGACGCCTGCGCCGCGAGGTGGAAGATCGTGTCGGGCCGGCGGCGGATGATCAGGTCGCTGATGTCCGGCCGGCGGATGTCGAGGCGGTGGAACGTGAAGCGCCGGTCACGTCGCGCCCGCGCGTCGCTCAGGTTCGCCAGGGTGCCGGTCGAGAGGTCGTCGACGGCGTCGACGTCCCAGTCCTCTGCCAGCAGCCGGTCGACGAGGGTGGAACCGATGAACCCGGCGCCGCCGGTGACGAGGGCTCTCACTGCGACGAGACCTGCACGGGCACGCGGGCGCCCGACAGCCTCGATCCGGCGGCGACAACCGCGGCCGCGCCGATGATCGTGCCGCCGGCCGCGACCACACCCGGCTCGAGCACCGCGTCGGGGCCGAGCACCGCGTCGACCGCTTCGGCGCCCCTCTCGAGGCGCGCTCCGTCGAGCAGAACCGAGCGCAGGACGCGCCCGCCGGGCCCGACCGAGCACCCGTGACCGAGCACCGACTGGCTCACAAACGCCCCGGCGGCGACGGTGGTGCCGGGACCGAGCAGGATGGGCCCCTCGACGCGCGCGTCGTCAGCGATCGAGACGTCGCCCTGGCGCCACACGCCGGGCGCGGTCTCGACGGCGCCGGGCGCCGGTGTCGTGCCGAGCGCGCCGGCGAGCACGTCGCGGTGCGCCTGGAGATACTTCTCCGGCGTCCCGATGTCGATCCAGTACGCGTCGCTCTGCAGCGCGAACAACCGGCCGGGGCGATCGAGCATGCGCGGAAACGTCTCGCGTTCGATCGAGACCGTCAAGCGGGAAGGGATGCGATCGAGCACGGACGGCTCGAGCACATAGGTGCCCGCGTTGATCCAGTGGCTCGGCACCTTCCCCGGCAGCGGCTTCTCGACGAACGCCATGACCTCGCCGCTCGGACGCGTCGGCACGACACCGAACCCCGACGGATCGCCGACCCGGCACAGGTGGATCGTCGCCTCGCCGCCGTGCGCGTCGTGGAACTCGACCATCTCGGTGAGGTCGAGCGTCGTGAGCACATCGCCGTTGCACACGACGAACCGCTCGCTGATGCCGGCGACCTCCGCCGCGTACCGGATCCCGCCCGCCGTGCCGAGCGGCTCGTCCTCGACCGCGTACCGGAGCGTGAGATCGCCGAGGCGGTCGTCAGGGAAGCGCGCCCGGAACGCGTCCGGGAGGTACCCGAGTGAGAGCACGACCTCGTCGATGCCGTGCCGGGCGAGCCAGCTCAGCTGGCGCTCGAGGAACGGCTCGTTCGCGACGGGGAGAAGCGGCTTCGGCGTCGTGTACGTGAGCGGGCGGAGCCGGGTGCCCTCGCCACCCACGAGGACGATCGCCCTCACGATGAAGGTGGTACGGCGGGCGCCGAGGGCGCGGTGGTGTACGGGCTCTCGTCACTCGGGACGTTCTTCGAGTTGGGCGGCGGCCCGACGGCCGGATCGGCCGACAGAGACTGGAGCGTGGTGCCGGCGGGTCCGAAGATCAAGGAGATCTGGTCCTTGTCCTGGGGTTGGTAGCTGGTCGGGTCGCCCGAGTGCTTCTTGCCGTTCACGTACCAGGTCAGCGTGCCCTTCTTCTTCGTGCCGTCGGCCTGCGTGCACTCGTCGCCGTTCTTCACCTGCACGCGCTTGTTGTCGGCGCCGGGCCACAGGTCGAGCGAGCTCGAGCTCGCCGACCACCCGCCGTAGTCGAAGAAGCGCCCGACGGTCGCGTTGCTCCCGCTCTCGGACGAGTTGAACGGGTGGATGTGGATGAGGCCGTCTGCGTGGGAGTGGATGCCGACTCGGATCTGGCTGTTGTCGGCCTTCGTCTCGAACGCGGGCGCCGGTGGGAGCCACACGCCGCAGACGTTCACGTCGAGCGAGGCGTGCCAATGGTCCCCGGCCTCTCCTGTGGCCGGGTTCCCGGCGCGGGGTGCGGCCGAGGCCTCGTCGCGTCGGCTCGCGACCGTCCAGACGACCAGGGCGACGCCGATGACGGCGACCATCGCGATCCCGACGTTCCAGCCGAACGAGCCCCCGCGGCGCTTGGGTTTGCGGTAACGAGCCCGGGCCTGGGCGCGGGCGGAGCGGCTGCGAGACTTCGGCAAAATCCTCCTGTCGCCGTCGCAAGTCCGGCTTTGCGGCGAAGGGCGGCAGCGCCGCCGTCGCCACGACAACGCCGAGATTACCCGGTGACCTGTGGGGGCTTCGGTCGGCGCCGCATGCCGTGGTCCGCCATGGCGAGTCCGGCCCGGACCGTGAGGAACACGGCCGCGAACGGCAACGCGAGACGCCGCGCGCCGTGCCAGCGCTTCGCCGCGAAGCGGTACAGCGACCGGTGGTGCTCGGCGATCATGCGGTAGGGATGCTTCGCCGTGGTCGCACCCTGGACGTGCGTCACGGTCCCGCCCGGCTCGTAGGCAATGCGCCACCCGCTCCGCTGGAGCTGCCAGCAGAGATCGACATCCTCGACGTACATGAAGTAGCGCTCGTCCCACCCGCCGACCGCCTGTAGCGCGTCGCGCCGCAGCCAGACGGCAGCCCCCGAGACCCAGTCGACGTCGCGGGGACGGCGCGGGTCGGCGTCGAGTTGCCGGTACCGCCGGGTGAACGGGTTGGTCCGCCACACCAGCCCGAGGACACCGTGGCCCACGGCGTCTCCGACGCGTGGGACCGATCGCGCCGACGGGTAGATGGAGCCGTCGGTGTTGAGGATCATCGGGCCGACGGCGCCCAGGTCGGGCTCGGCCGCGAAGCGCTCGACCACGGCGGCGGCCGTGCCTGCCTGCACCTCGACGTCCGGGTTGCACACGGCGACGACGGGCGCGTCGGTGGCGGCGATCCCGAGGTTGGCCGCGCGGGCGTAGCCGACGTTCCCGCCCGCGTCGAACACAGTGACGGTCGGCAGCGAGCGGGCGACCTCGGCCGCCGAGCCGTCCGACGACCCGTTGTCGACCACCACGACCTGCGGCGGACCGCCGGCGCTCGTGTCCGCGAGCAGCGAGCGGACGCACTCGCAGAGCGCGCGGCCCGCCTCGTAGTTGATGACGACCGCAGCCCAAGGGGACTCGACGTCGCTCCCCGCCACTAGTCGACGAACCGGTACTTCACGAGCGTCCACAGGGCGACGACGCCGTCCTGCCAGGTGATCTTCTTGCCTTCGTCAGGCTCGCGCCCTGCGTACGAGATCGGCACCTCGTAGATGCGGATCCCACGGCGCAGCACCTTGGCCGTGAACTCCGGCTCGAAGTCGAACCGGTTGGCCTCGAGCCGGACGCCGTCGAGCACGTCGCGGTCGAACAGCTTGTAGCAGGTCTCCATGTCAGAGAGGGTGCTGTTGTAGAGCATGTTGGTGACAAGCGACAGGAAACGGTTCCCGACCCAGTGCAGGAACAACATGTTGCGGCGCTCACCGGTGAAGCGCGAGCCGTAGACGACGCGTGCGCGTCCCTTGAGCAGGGGCGCGAGCAGTCGGGGCCAGTCCTCGGGGTCGTACTCGAGGTCGGCGTCCTGCACGAGCACGAGATCGCCGGTCGCGTTCTCGAGCCCGGTGCGGATCGCTGCCCCCTTGCCGCGGTTGGACGCGTGCTTGAGCACCCGGACGGTGCTGTCCGCCAGTTGGGTCAGCACGGAGGCGGTGCCGTCGTCGCTGCCGTCGTCGACGATCACGATCTCGCGGTCGACGGGCAGCTCCACCGAGCGCATCCTGCGCACGATCTCCGCGACCGTGCTGCGCTCGTTGAAGACGGGAACGATGATCGAGAGCTTGCGGACGCGTTCCGCGCCCGTCGCGTCGTCGTCAGGACCGGCCTCGCTCACGCTCCCTCCCGAACCACTCGTAGGTGCGGGCGAGACCTTCGCGGAGGTCGACCTCGGGATGCCAGCCGAGCACGTCGGCCGCGAGGCTGATGTCGGGCCGCCGCCGCACGGGGTCGTCCTCCGGGAGACTCTCGAAGCGGATCTCGGACCCCGATCCCGTGACCTCGCGCACCACGTGTGCGAGATCGAGGACGGTGAACTCGTCGGGGTTCCCGATGTTCATCGGACCGTTCCAGTCCGAGTCGAGCAGGGCCAGGATGCCGCGCACCTCGTCGTCGACGTAGCAGTACGACCGCGTCTGCATGCCGTCGCCGTAGACGGTGAGCGGCTTGCCGTCCATGGCCTGCACGAGGAAGTTCGACACGACGCGGCCGTCTCCGGGACGGAGACCCGGGCCGTACGTGTTGAAGATGCGCACGATCTTCACGTCGAGGTCGTGCGTGCGGTGGTACGCCATCGCCAGCGCCTCCGCGAATCGCTTGGCTTCGTCGTACACGCCCCGGGGCCCGACCGGGTTCACGTGGCCCCAATACTGCTCGGGCTGTGGGTGCACCTGCGGGTCTCCGTAGATCTCGCTCGTCGACGCGAGCAGATACCGCGCGCCGGTGGCCTTGGCGAGACCGAGCGTGTTGTGCGTGCCGATCGAGCCCACCTTCAGCGTCTTGATGGGGTACTCCAAGTAGTCGCGGGGGCTGGCCGGGCTCGCGAAATGCAGGACGGCGTCCAGGCCGCCGTCGACCCCGAAGAACTGCGTGATGTCGTGCTCCTTGAACTGGAACGCGCCCTGGTCGAGGAGATCCTCGATGTTCTCCATGCGGCCCGTGAGCAGGCTGTCGACGGCGAGGACGCCCCAGCCCCGGCCGAGGAGCGTGCGGCAGAGGTGGGAACCGAGGAACCCGGCGCCACCCGTGACGACCGCGCGCGGCATCAGCGCCCGAGGCCCTGGTACGTGAAGCCTCGCTTGCGCATGGCGGCCGGGTCGAGGAGGTTGCGGGCGTCGACGATGCGTTGCGCGCGCATCAGGTGAGCGACCCGATCGAAGTCGAGCCAGCGGAACTCATCCCATTCCGTGAGCACCACGACGACATCGGCGTCGGCGCACGCCTCGTACGCGTCGGCGACCACGTCGAAGTCCGCGAGCCCACGGGCGCGCTCACCCGCGACCGGGTCGTAGGCCCGGATCGCGGCGCCCTCGGCGGCGAGGCTCGCCGCCACGCCCAGCGCGGGCGAGTCGCGCAGGTCGTCGGTGTTGGCCTTGAACGTGAGGCCCCATAGCCCGACGCGCGTCCCCGCGAGCCCGGAGCCAACTGCGCTCCGGATCTTGTTGACGATGCGCTCGTGCTGCAGCTCGTTCACCTCGGCTACCGCGGACAGGAGGCGGAACTCGTAGCCGGCTTGCCCGGAGGTATAGAGGAGCGCCG